>CAMOHW010000026.1 GCA_946615525.1 uncultured Clostridia bacterium
AACGCCGCAAAAGGTCGGCGCAAGACATTCGCAAACGGTGATCGGTTTGCAAATTGCGGGCGCCTATACCGGAACACTGCTTGCACCGCCGCTGTTCGGCGCGATCGCTTCGGGCGCGGGATTGAGCGCACTTCCGATTTTTCTCGCCGTTGCATTGGGAGGAATGTTCCTTTGCCTGGAACTTTCCAACGGTTCTCAGAACAAAAAAACGGACTGAATCGATCAGTCCGTTTTTCCATATAACAAAATAGCGGCGGAGCCGATCGGCTCCGCCGCGTTTCTGCTGCATGAGTAAATTATTTGGCACCTTTTACAGTGTGAGGGTTCGGGCTGTTCCGGGGTTTGTCAGTGGTGTAAACTGTTATTGCATCTGTTCCTTTGTTCCATGCGTCAACCTTATTGGTATCTGTTTTGTCGTTGTTGCTGGTATCCGGCTTGATAATAGCGCCCCAGTCTTCCCAGGAACCTTTATAATCAATTTCTGTAAAAGCGTCACAGTTGCCGAATGCGCCGCGCCCCAAAGACAGGAGCGTGTTATTGATGTCAATTTCCGACAGGTTGGTGCAATAATCAAAGGTGTAGTTGCCAATGGTTTGAATGTTGGCGGGGAGGGTGACATTGGTCAAAGCCGAACAGTTGCGGAAGGTTTGCTCCAAAGTGATTACCTTGTTTGTTGCAAATATAGCGGTGGACAAGCCTTTGCAATTTTCAAACGCGCCTTTTCCAACGACCACTACGTTTTCGGGAATGGTAACGGATTTCAATTTTGTGCAATCCTTAAAGGCAAACGCCTCAATTTTGACCAACGAATTCGGGAAGGTGATGTTTTGAATGCCGGTGCAACCTTTGAACGCGCCTTCGCCAATGACCTCGATCCCTTCTTCCAGAGTCACGCCGGTCAAGCCCGTGCAGTTGTAAAAAGCGCCGTCAAAGGTATTCAGGTTGTTATGCAAAACGATCTTTTGCAATTTTTTGCAGTTGCGGAAGGCGTAGGTACCAATGGCGGTCAGACTTTCCGGGAAAACGATGCTTAATTCATCAACGCTTGCGTCTTCGCTCTTAGATCCCAATTTTTCGCAACCGTCAAAAGCGTAGTTGCCAATGGAGGTCAATCCTTCGGGAAGCACCACTTCTTTCAAACCGGTGCATCCCTTAAACGCGAAGGTCCCGATGGTGGTCACGCTTTCCGGAATGACGACTTTTTCAATGCCGGTCCTTCCCAAAAACGCCGCGATTGCAATGGCGATCACCGGTGTTCCGCTGCCGTCCTCTTTGGAGTTGGAGGGAATGGCTTCCGCGTCTGCTTTTTGGAACAGTTTTCCGGGAGCCACCGAGCAGCCAATTACGGCACCTTTGCTGTTTTTGATGTCGGTAAAAACCCATTTGGTTGCTACTTCACCCGAACCGCGAGAGCAGGAAGCAAAGAGGGCAATAAACGGAACGCAAAGGGTCAGGACGACCAAGAGCGCAAAAACTCTTTTCATATTTTGCAAACCATACCTTTCCAAAAGTAAGGATTCATAGAATTCCCCATCATAGATAAAAATATTTTATCATACTTTATTTTTTTTGTCAACCCTTTTTCAAAAAAGTGGGCGCAAAGAGAAAAACAAATCATTTTCCAAATCTTGCCGTTTTTGCCCCGGCTTGTTTTTGGTTTTGCGGGGCATACTATTTTTGAAGATTTTTGAAAAAAGGGGAACGAGAGCATGGGAAAAATCACAGTTTCGGGCATTCGGTTTGACAATTTGAGCATGGAGGAGGCGGTCAAGCGCGCTCTGCGGGATGACGGAGAGCCGCAAATTGTGGTCACGCCCAATGCGCTGATCGCCCAAGCGTGCGCCAAGGACCCTTCGCTTTGCCGGTTGGTCAATTCGGCGTCGTTGGTTTTGCCGGACGGCGCAGGCATCATTTCGGCGGCACGCCGGCAGGGAACACCCATGATCGCGCGCATAGCCGGAATTGATTTTGCCGAGCGTCTGCTTGCCGAGGCGGCAGAGCGCGGCGAGCGCGTTTTTCTTCTGGGAGGCAGGGACGGCGTTGCTCCGGCGGCGGCAAAAAAATTGCAAAAAAAGTTTCCCGGGCTTTGCATTTGCGGGTGTTTTTGGGGCTATTTTGATCGACACGGGGAGGAAAATCGTCGTCTTCTGGGTATCATCAATTCCTGCAAACCCACCATTCTGCTTGTCTGTTTCGGCTTTCCCGTTCAGGAGGAGTGGATCCGCCAAAACATCGGCTTTTTGCCATCGGTGCGCATTGCGGCGGGGCTGGGCGGTAGTTTGGATGTTTGGGCAGGGCGCGTCCGCCGGGCTCCCAAAATCGTCCGCGCGGCCAACATGGAGTGGGCTTGGCGTATGATGACTCAACCCCGCCGTCTGCAACACCTGCCGGCTCTTTTTCGCTTCCGTTTCAGCGGCGAAAAACCGCAAAAAAATGCGTCAAATCGCACACAGAAAACCTGAATTGATCGGCAAATTCGTATAATTCTAACAAAAATGCGGATTTTTTCACAAAATGCTTGCAAGTTGGAAAAAAATGCTGTAAAATATATCGTGAAGAAGAAGGGCTCCGACTCCGGAGCACTCAATTCAGAAAATGAAAAACGGAGGATTTTTTCCAATGGCAAACGTAAAAGTTGCAATCAACGGCTTCGGTCGTATCGGACGCCTGGCTTTCCGCCAGATGTTTGGCGCAAAGGGCTACACCATTGTTGCCATCAACGACCTTACCAAACCCTCGATGCTGGCTCACCTGCTCAAATATGACTCTGCTCAGGGCAGATACGCTATGGCAGATACCGTCAGCGCAAACGATGAGGAAGGCACGCTGACCGTTGCGGGCAAGACCATCAAAATCTATGCGGAGAAAGACGCCGCAAACCTTCCCTGGAAGAAACTGAAAGTGGATGTTGTTCTGGAATGCACCGGTTTCTATACTTCCAAGGAAAAATCCATGGCACACATCAACGCCGGTGCAAAGAAAGTGGTTATTTCCGCTCCCGCCGGCAAGGATCTGAAGACCATCGTCTTCTCGGTCAACGAGAACACTCTGACCGCTGACGATCAGATCATTTCCGCCGCTTCCTGCACCACCAACTGCCTGGCTCCCATGGCAAAAACGCTGAACGACTATGCTCCCATCCAGTCCGGTATCATGACCACTGTTCATGCTTTCACCGGTGACCAGATGGTTCTTGACGGTCCCCACAGAAAGGGTGATCTCCGCCGCGCCCGCGCCGCTGCTGTGAACATTGTTCCCAACTCCACCGGCGCCGCAAAGGCAATCGGACTTGTTATTCCCGAACTGAACGGCAAGCTCATCGGCTCTGCTCAGCGTGTTCCGGTTCCCACTGGCTCCACCACCATCCTGGTTGCAGTCGTCAAGGGCAAGGACATCACCGTTGAGGGCATCAACGCCGCTATGAAGGCCGCTTCTTCCGCTTCCTTTGGCTACACCGAAGAGCAGCTCGTTTCTTCCGATATCATCGGCGAGACCCACGGCTCTATCTTCGATGCTACCCAGACCATGGTTGCTAAAATTGATGATAACACCTACCAGGTGCAGGTCGTTTCCTGGTATGACAACGAGAACTCCTACACCAGTCAGATGGTTCGCACCATCAAATACTTCGCTGAACTGTAAGATCGGTTAGGAAGACCTTAAAAAGGGGCGGGGGACTTAAATGTCCCCCGCCCCTCTCGCACTCTCCCCACCCTCTAAAAGGACTTGGGGAAATAAAAAACCGAGCCGTAAAAGGTTCGGTTTTTTATTATTGAATTTCGGGTTCTAATGTGCGAAAAGTATCAGTATTAAAAAACTCAAAAAGAGATATCCCCATACCATCGCACAGCATTTTAATGGTTACAATGCCAGGGTTAACGCTTTTGCCATACAAGATGTTTTTGATAGTGGAGGGCGGCACGGCGGATTCGGTTGCCAGTTTGTGAATGGAAAAATGATATTGCCCGCAGAGTGCCAACAAGCGGTTTTTCACAGCCGTATAGGTATCCATTTCAAATCCCCCTGTAAAAGATTTAGGAATATTATACCCAAACGCGCTTGACAAAGTGGGCTATATATGATACTATTAGTCTATAAATAGACTAGAAATTTGTGTTTTTGGGGGAGGAAAAATGAAAAAAGTTGTAATTTTGTTTGCTTTTTTGCTTGCTGTATTCATTTTATTTTCCTCATGTGATGAGGGAAATACACAAAATGCACAAAATACAGCGACAGTTCAGCATACTCATACTGTCGGAAAGTGGATTGTTGACAAAGCGGCAACGTGTATCGAGGCAGGTAACAGACACCGTGATTGTATTTCTTGTGGTGAAACCATTGAAACTGAGTCTATTTCGAAAACAGGGCATACTGAAGTAACGGATAAAGCTGTTGCGGCAACCTGCACCACTGCTGGGAAAACCACAGGCAAACATTGCTCGGCTTGTGGGAAAGTCATTGTAGCACAAACGACTATTCCCGCAAAAGGACATACGCTGGGTGCATGGGTGGTTGATAAAGCCGCTACCTGTACCGCAACGGGAAGTAAACATCAAAATTGTACTGTGTGCGGAGCAAAAATCAATACCGAAACCATTCCCGCAAAAGGACATACGCTGGGCGCATGGGTGGTTGATAAAGCCGCTACCTGTACCGAAACGGGAAGTAAACATCAAAATTGTACTGTGTGCGGAGAAATAATTAATACAGAAAGCATTGCGGCAAAAGGGCATATTGAAGTAACAGATGAAGCCGTTGCGGCAACCTGTACCACTTCAGGGAAAACTGCAGGAAAGCATTGCTCGGTTTGTGGGGAAATTACTGTGGCGCAAACGGTCATTCCCGCAAAAGGGCATACGTGGAGCAAATGGATTGTTGATCAAGCTGCCACTTGTACAGTAACGGGAAGCAAGCACCAGAATTGCACTGTTTGCGGAGAAATCAAGAAAGAAACAATTCCGAGCGCACATAACTATCAAGGCGGAGTTTGTACCAAGTGTGGAGAAAGAAAACCGAGCGAAGGACTTTTATTTGCTTCTTATTATTATGATGATTGTATTGTAAGTGGTATAGGCTCTTGTACAGATACAGTTATTGTTATTCCTTCTGTTTCTCCAGATGGTAAAAACGTAATTGGCATTGGAAGTAATGCGTTTTATGGCTGTACTGCTCTAACAGAAATAACTATTCCAAATAGCATAGAAGAAATAGGAACTTATGCCTTTTGTGGCTGTAGCGGTTTAACAAGCGTCATAATCCCAGACAGTGTAAACAGCATTGGATTTGCTGCATTTAACTCCTGTACAGGTTTGACGAGTATCACAATTCCCTTTGTAGGGTCGAGTAGATTTTATACTGCTAGCACATATACAAACTTTGGATATATTTTTGGTGCATATTCATATAAAGATCATTCAAACAGGGTCCCTCCATCACTTAAAACGGTTATAATTACAGGTGGAACCAGTATTGAAGCATATGCGTTTTCTAACATCCACCCTGGTGCATTAACAAGTATTACAATTCCTAAAAGCGTTACATTTATTGGAAAAAAAGCTTTTTGTGATGGGTTGCATGTCCCTATTACTTTTATATTCCAAGGCACAAAACAAGAATGGCAGTCTATAAGAAAAGAGTCTGGTTGGAATATTGAGCACGTTTGGGAAGACGGAACAACATGGTATTATAGTGGGGAAGTTGAGCAATATGATGCTAATCATAAGTATATAGGGCGCTATTATATACTTAGTATCAATTGTACAGACGGAGTCATACATATATAGTCGAAATGACAAAGATGTATTCGTTATTATTTCTTCTATAAAAAATTGCACCGACGGCGACATTGCAGAATCATAGCAAAAAAAACGAGGCGGCAAACAAAAAATCATATGAATATATTTAAAGGAGACAGAAAATGAGTTCTGCGAAACAAATAATTGAAAAAAAAGAAAGGTATCAAGATATTGCTTTTAAAGCATTGATAGAAATTGGAGCAATAAAAACTTGTGATTATCACGAGGATTTCTATTACAGCACATATGAATGCGCAGATACTGAGATTTATGCTAAAGCAACTTCGAAATTAAAAGAAAAATATGGAGAAACTCAAGATTATAAACTGTTCCACGAGATAATAGGTGAAATACTTTCTTATGCTGCTGACAGTTCCGATGAGTGCCCATATTGCCAAAAATTAAAAGAAGAATAAGCTTTCTTAATACCACCCCGCTTTCCTATTCCAAAAGTTCTTTTAGGGGTGGGGGAGAGTTTGAGAGGGGGCGGGGGACTTTTCTTTCAAGAAAAGTCCCCCGCCCCCTCAAGGTCTACCATCCCCAAAAATCTCAATTCACCAAGTGTCTTTTGATCTTCTTGGAGGTGGTTTTCTCGAATTCGGTATAGCGGAACTCGATATTGCGGATTTGTTTATAGGAAACGAGTTTCTTGTTCATCTTATCAAACTCGGCGCGAATGGTGCGCTCGATAGCTTCGTGGTCGGTGGAATCGCTGAAAGCTTCCAGCTTGGGGTAAACGAGAGCGGTCAGGACCAGGTTGCCGTCAGCGTCTTTTCTGCCCAGCACCACCGATTCGGCGACCGAACACTGGTTGGCAATGTATTCCTCAATCTCCTCGGGGAAGACGTTTTTGCCGTTTTCCAGAACGATGACGAACTTTTTGCGCCCGGTGATGTAGATGTAGCCGTCTTTATCCATATAGCCAACATCGCCGGTGCGGAACCAGCCGTCCTCGGTGAATGCCTCGGCGGTAGCGGTCGGGTTTTTGTAGTAGCCCAACATGACATTAGAACCCTTTACGCAAATTTCGCCTTCGTCAAATCCCTTGTCATTTTTGTGGTCGGCGTCAATGCGCACGGTACAGGAGGGAACCGAGGGACCAACCGAGCCGCGCTTGGGGGCAAAGTAGGGGTTTACGGCAATGAGCGGCGAGCATTCGGTAATGCCGTAGCCCTCGCTGATCTGAATGCCGAACTCATAGAAGATGTCGGCAATCTCGGGGTTCAGGGGAGCACCGCCGCAAACGATTTTTTGGAGAGAACCGCCAAACGCCGCGTTGACCGATTTGAAGAACTTGCGGCGGGCGTCAATTTTGACGGCACGCAGACCGTGCGAGAGCTTGAGCATTGTTTTGAGGAGTCCGGCTTTTTTGGATTTCTTTGCCTCTTCCCAAATCTTTTTGTTCATGGTGGTCACAAACAAGGGAACAAGGATCAGTCCGGTGGGCTGGAAGAGCGCAAAGTTGCGCAGCACGCGCTTCAAGCTATCGTTAATGGCAATGTTCATGCCGTAGTTGAGGCCGGCGATCATAATGGCAAGCTCGTAGGTGTGGTGAATGGGAAGCACCGAAACAATGCGGTCGTCGCAGGAGAAATTGACCGTTTCGCAGGCGGCGTTCACGGTGGTAATAATGTTGCGCTCGGAGAGCATGACGCATTTGCTTGAGCCGGTGGTGCCGGAGGTGAACAGCATTTCCGCCATGCGGTCGGTGTTGGTGCTTTCGGGAAATTGGTAGCCCTTGGCTTCCTCCAGGGTGCCCAGTTCCATCAATTTGGAAAAGTGGAGCACGCGGTCGCTCTCGGGCATGGTTTCATCCGGCGAGATGGGAATAACGCGGCTGACGGTCGCATGACCTTCCACCAACGGGCCGAATTTCTGGTTCATGCAAGAAGAAAAGACGATCGCGTCTGCCTCGGCAATTTCCAAAAAGCCGAAGATCTCGTTGGGGTCCAGTTCGCGGTCCATGGGAATGGCAACGCCGCCGGAAGCAACTACCGAAATGTAGGTCGTGACCCATTCTACCGAGGTCTCGCCGATAATGGCGATCCGTTTTCCGGCAAGCCCGGCGGCAAAGAGCCCTGCCGCCTCGCGGCGGATGCGCTCGGAAAGCTCGGCATAGGTCATGGTCAGAATCTCGTGTTGTTTGTTCAGCCAACGAAAGGCAATGCGATCGTCAAAGGACGCAAGTTTTTGGGCAAACTGCGCCATCGAATCAATGGGCGTGTAAATGCGCGGTGTTTTTTTAGGTGCCATAATCAGCCTCCTGTATGGGAAAAATTGCAAAGCAACTGCACCTATTATAGCAAAAAACGCCGCGTTTGTCAAGAGCATCACGAATTCGACAAGCGTTTTATTTCTTTTCAAACCCTTGCACAAAACCGGAAAGGTCAGCCGAGCAAATGTCGCCGCCCACCACACGGTTGCGATAGACCAGCACATTGGCAAGAACGGTGCCTTCGTAGTCCGGGTAATTGGTCACGGTAAAGGTATAGCGCGTCACATCTTTTCCTTTATATTTGGAAAGATCCAGCCCCTGCGATTTTTGCAGTTCATTGTAGGCGGCATAGACCTTGTCAAACTCGGCGGGAATGGTAACCGTTTCTACCTCACTCGGGTCGGCGTCCACCGTCCAGCCAAACTGGGCAAGAAAGTTGGCGGCATCGCCGGAGGAACGCACCTTTTCATAGGAATAGGAAACGCTTTCGTCGGCGGCGGTGGGAGAAACGCTGCCGGAAGAATAGGTGGGCACAAAGGCGATCAGCGCGATCAGAACAGTAAGGGCAACGCAAACAACGCCAACCAGTTTGAGCGTGTTGGCACGGAACGAGTAAATAAACATAAAAAACGCCTCCGGATTTCCATATCGTAGTGTTAAACGATATGAAAGCCGGAGGCAAATTATGACTGACGGGATTAATACTGTCTGCCCCAGATGAGCATATGCTTCGCGGGTTTGCCGCAGCAAACGCAAACATCCGAGAGGTGTTCCTCGTTTTCGGGAATGCAACGGGACTTGACGCCGCCGGTCACATCCTTGATTTTTTCCTCGCATTCGGTCTCGCCGCACCACATGGCGCGAATGAAGCCGGATTTGTTCTGTGAAATGTCCAAAAACTCCTCGTAGGAGTGCGCGTCGTAGGTGCGGTTGCGCTGATTTTCCAGAGCGCGGTTGTAGAGTTCGTCATGCACCGATTTGAGCGCGGCTTCTACGGCGTCGGCAATGCCGTCCAGCGAAACAAAGTTCTTTTCGCGCGAAACGCGGCTGACCAGCACGCAGGAATTGTTTTCAATGTCACGCGGACCGATCTCCAAACGGAGCGGAACGCCCTTCATTTCATACTGGCTGAACTTCCAACCGGTGGAGTAATCGCTGTCGTCCAGCTTGACGCGGAACTTCTTTGCCAAAATGTCGCGGATCTCGCGTGCCTTTTCCAGGACGCCTTCTTTATGTTGTGCAACCGGGATGATGGCAACCTGGATGGGAGCCACGGCGGGAGGAAGGATTAAGCCGTTGTCATCGCCGTGCGTCATAATGATGGCACCGATCATACGGGTGGAAACGCCCCAGGAGGTTTGGAAGGGATAGCGAATGGTGTTGTC
>CAMOHW010000027.1 GCA_946615525.1 uncultured Clostridia bacterium
GTGGAATGTGCTGTAAACGTGCGACCGGGACCACTTCATAATGCGGCAAAGCTCCTGCCAGTAGTCCACCTCTTCAAACGCCATTTGCTCCACCGGCGCGCCAGTGATGACCATTCCGTCGTAGTAGGAATCCTGAACGTCGTCAAAGGTCTTGTAAAACGCAATCATGTGCTCTTTGGCGGTGTTTTTGGGTGTGCGGTGAACAGTGAGAAGCTCCATTTCAATTTGCAACGGCGTATTCCCAAGCAAACGGGCAAGCTGGGTCTCGGTTACAATTTTGGTGGGCATAAGATTGAGCACGAGAATGCGCAACGGACGAATGTCCTGCATTTCGGCTCGTTTTTCATCCATGATAAAAATATTTTCCTCCCGCAGCGTTTTTGCCGCAGGAAGATTTGCCGGAATCTTAACTGGCATATCTCGGCTCCTTTCTTTGGTTTTGGAATGAAGTCATGATACCACTTTTCGGGGCATTTGTCAACCTTTTTCCCGGAAAAAAGTTGCTTTTTGGGGCATTTTCGGCAAATCCCTTGTTTTTCTTCTTCCAATCATGTATAATAATTTCAGAAACTGACAGGAGCAAATGACAAGTTATGAGAATGCGACACAAAAAGCACGGCGCCGAGCGCATTGCCGCCTGTGCGGAACTATTGTTTACACCAATCGAGGGACAGCCGACTGATCCCGCCTCCCTGTTTGCCGCCCAAAAGCCGGTGGCTTTGGAGATCGGCTGCGGAAAAGGGGATTTTGCGATCGGTATGGCAAAGGCGCACCCGGAGCAAAACTGGATTGCTATGGAGCGCGTGCCGGACGTTGCCTGCCTTGCCCTGGAAAAAGCAATGGCAACCCGTGCGGAACGCCCCGACAACCTGCGCTTTTTGATTGGAAACGCGCAAAATCTATCCCTGTTCTTCGCGCCGCACTCGTTTGCCGAACTCTATTTGAACTTCAGCGACCCCTGGCCGAAATCCGGCTATGCAAAGCGCCGCCTGACGCACTCCAATTTTTTGGCGCTTTACCGCGAGCTGTTGATCCCTGGTGGCGTTTTGAAACTGAAAACCGACAACACCGACCTCTTTGATTTCAGTTTGGAAGAATTTGAAAAATGCGGCTTGGAGATCCTGCGCTCCACACGGGATTTGCACGCCGAGAATTGGGCGCGCGACAACGTGATGACCGAATACGAACAGCGCTTTTCGGAGTTGGGACAGCCCATTCACTCGGCATGGGTGCGCTTTCCTGCCGAAACAAACGGTGACGAACATGAAATTTGAAGCAATGGAGCCATCGGGCGTTTTGATCGTCAACAAGCCCGCGGGAATGACCTCGCATGACGTGGTAGGCAAAGTGCGCCGCCTTTACGGCTTGCGCCGCGTTGGGCATACAGGAACGCTGGACCCTATGGCAACCGGCGTTTTGGTTGTGCTGGTCGGGCGCGCGGCAAAAGCCGCCGAATACCTGATGAGCGATCGAAAGTCCTACACCGCTACTCTTCGGCTGGGGCTGGCGACCGACTCGGGCGACATCACCGGAACCGTCCTTTCGCGATCCGAAACGATACCGGATTTTACCGTCTTGCAGGCGGTCCTTGACAATTTTCGCGGTGAGATCGAGCAGATCCCGCCTATGTATTCCGCCCTGAAAGTAGGCGGCAGAAAACTGGTGGACCTTGCGCGCCGCGGCATTACCGTAGAGCGTGAGCCGCGGAAGGTGACCATCTATCGTCTGGAAGCATTCCCTACCGAAACAAAAAACGACTATCGTCTGGAAGTGGATTGCTCGGGTGGGACCTACATTCGCACGCTTTGCGAGGATATTGGCGCCGCGCTGGGTTGCGGTGGAACAATGGCATCGCTCTGCCGCACCGAAACCGGCGGCTTTGCGATTGAGAAAGCGCACACCCCGGATGAACTGGAAGCAATGGACGAAGCCGCTCGTCTTGCGCTGTTGTATCCCATCGAGACGCTGTTTGCCGGTCTTCCCTCTTTGCGGCTCTCGCCGTTTTTTGAAAAGCTGATCCGTGGCGGTTGCGCCGTATTGCAAAAAAAGCTGGGTTGCAGTTTTCCGGTCGGTGCGAAGGTTCGTTTGCAAACCGCGAACGGCGCGTTCTTTGCGCTGGGCGAGGTTTTGGAAACCGAAGAGGGAGTTGCCGTAAAAGCGCTCAAAACATTTGTTCTGTAAGGAGTTGCCCTATGAAAGATGATTTTGCCAAACTGGAACGCGAGGATTACACCGATCCGCAATGTCCGTTTTGCACCGATCAATATGAGAAAGAGCCGAAAGTGCGCCCCATTCCAACGGCAAGAGTTTTGGAAAAGCTGGACGAGTTTTTCGGCAGAAACGATTATACGGGAGCCGAGCGACTGCTCCTTTACTGGCTGAACGAGGCGCAACTCGGGCAGGATATGCGCGGTGAATTTCAACTGCGCAACGAGTTGATGGGCTTTTATCGCAAGCAGGGCAACCGCTCCGCCGCGATTGAGAACGCCGACCGCGCCCTGGAGCTTGCCGGAGCGCTTGGTATTTTGGATAGCGCCGCCGGCGCTACCGCGCTCCTGAACGCGGCAACCGTGCGCAAAGCGTTTGGTATGCCCGCCGAGGCGATTCCGCTGTTTGAACGGGCGCGCGCCGTTTATGAATCCGAACTGAAAACGGATGACCCCCGCCTTGCCGGTCTTTACAACAACATGAGTTTGGCACTGGTCGATCTCGGGCGCTTTCCGGAAGCGCGATCTCTCTACCAAAAAGCGATCTCGGTGCTTTCGGCATCCGACGGAAACGAGCCGGAAATTGCCGTTACCTATTTGAACCTTGCCAATTTGGAAGAGGCCGAAAAAGGGTTGGAAAGCGGCGCCGAAGCGATTGAGAACGACCTGGAAACCGCCAAACGATACCTGAATGCGCCGCAACCGCAAAACGGAAACTATGCGTTCGTTTGCGAAAAATGCGCACCGACATTTGATTATTACGGTCACTTTGCCTTTGCGGCGGAGTTGACGGAAAGGGCAAAACGGATTTATGAAAGGGCTTGAACTGGCAAAAGAGTTTTACAAAACCTACGGCGAACCGATGCTGCGCGAACAGTTCCCCGAATGGCAGAATCAAATTGCCGTGGGGCTGGTCGGCGGCGGCTCCGAATGCTATGGATTTGACGACGAGATCTCCCGGGACCATGATTTTGAACCGGGCTTTTGCCTGTTTTTGCCGGAGGAAGCGGTCATTGACCGCCAGGTCGCATTTCGCCTGGAGCGCGCCTATGCAAAATTGCCCAAAGAGTTTTCCGGCTTTGCGCGCCAGACCATGAGCCCGGTTGGCGGCAACCGCCACGGCGTAATCCGCACATCCGATTTCTATTTGGAAAAAGTCGGTTCCCCAAACGGGATCCTGACAACCGAGCAATGGCTCACCCTTCCCTCCTACGCGCTCGCCGAGGCAACCAACGGCGAGGTGTTCCGGGATGATTCGGGCGCCTTTTCGTCAATTCGCGCTTCGCTTTGCCAAATGCCGGAGGACGTACGCCGCAAGCGCATTGCCGGCAACCTGCTTTTGATGGCGCAATCCGGTCAATATAACTACAACCGCTGTCTTGCACACGGGGAAAGCGGTGCCGCGCAACTTGCCGCCATTGAGTTTGTCAAAGCCGCTATGCAGGTCCTGTTTCTGCTCAACCGCGCCTATATGCCCTACTACAAATGGAGTTTCCGCGCGCTTCAGGCACTCCCGAAATTCTCCGAGCTTGCCGAAACGCTGGAATTTCTTTTGACCACCGAAAACACCGGAGACCTGAAAGAGACAAAGTATCTGGTCATTGAGGACATTGCCTCCATGGTGATCGGCGAATTGCAAGAACAAAATATGACAAAAGCGATTTGCGGCGACCTGGAAAAACACGCCTATTCAGTCAACGATTCCATTATCGATCCCGACCTGCGCAACCGCAACATTTTCTGCGCGGTTTGAAATCAAAGCAAATATAAAAACGACCGGTCGTTTGACCGGTCGTTTTTATGAAGACGTGATTACTCCTCGTCTTCCTCAACGGTAAAATCCTCTTTGGTAGCGCCGCAAAGCGGGCAAACCCAATCCTCGGGCAGATCCTCAAATTCGGTGCCGGGCTCAATACCGTTATCGGGATCTCCTTCCGCGGGATTATACTCATAACCGCAAAGTTCACAAATATAGCGCTTCATAGATGATCTTCATCTCCTTTTCTGCGTTGTGGCCGGTTGTTCCGGTCGTGTATTATCATAAAACAATCGCCGGTATTTGTCAAGGGGCTTTGTGCAAAAAGTTTTCCATTTTTTGCTTTTCCGCGTTTTGAACAAAAAACAAAAGTTGATTTTATACTTTTTGCGAAAAGAGAACACCATATTTTTCCCTTTCCCCGCATAGGATAGGACAGAATCCAAAAACAGAAACGGGGAATTTGATGAAACAGGCAAAACAAATCTTTCGGGACGCTTTATTATTGACCGGTGCCGCGCTCCTGATGCGAACGGTTGGCGTTTGGTTCCAAATTGCCATTTCCAACCGCGCCGGAGCCGAGGCAATGGGACTTTTCTCGCTGATGACCGGCGTTTACGGCTTTGCTTTGACCATTGCCACCTCGGGCATCCACCTGGGGGTAACCCGTATGGTGACCGAAACGGTAAGCCGCGGTCGGGCAGAGCGCGTTCCTGGACTTTTGCGCCGGGCAATTTCGTTTGCGCTCTTTTTCGGTTGTCTGGCGGCGGTTCTGTTGGTCTCTTCTGCCGGCGCCATCAGCCGCTATTGGATCAAAGACACGCGCGTACTGCTCTCTTTGCGCCTGTTTGCCATTACCTTGCCGCTTCTTTCTTTGTCCTCGGTGTTCGGCGGTTATTTTACCGCGGTTCGCCGCTCGGCAAAAAATGCGGTGGGGCTGGTCTGCGAACAGGGGTTACGGATCGGTTTTTGTATGTATCTGTTGGCGTTTTTTGCCGGAAGCAATACCGAAAAGATTTTGATCGCACTGGTCTTGGGCGGTGTATTGGCGGAAATACTATCCTTCCTTTTGGAACTGGTACTCTACCTGACCGACCGGCGCAAACATTTCCCAAAAAAGCAAGGAGTCCGCTCTGCCGCGGAAGGGCGCGAGTTGATCCGTATCACCCTTCCGGTCGCGCTGACGACCTATGCGCGCTCGGGGTTGATCACCCTGGAACACATTTTGATCCCCGAGGGGCTGCGGAACAGCGGAGCCACGCATACGGCGGCGCTTGCCGCCTACGGGAGCATTCAGGGCATGGCGCTACCGGTAATCCTTTACCCCGCGGCAATCATCATTTCCTTTTCGGGACTGTTGATCCCTGCGCTTGCTGAATGTCGCGTTTTGGAGAGCCGCGTCCGCATCCGCTACATGATCTCGCGCGTCTGGCATTTTTCCCTCTTATTTTCCATTGGTGTTGCGGGGATCCTGGTCTGCTTTTCGGGAGAGATTGGCGCGGTGTTGTACCCCGGGACCGATACCGCAAAATATTTGTGCATTCTTGCGCCCTTGATCCCCATTATGTATGTGGACACCGCAACCGACGCCATGCTCAAAGGATTGGGCGAGCAATTTCGTTCCATGATCATCAACATTGCCGACGCGGCGCTCTCAGTGATTCTGGTTTGGATTTTGGTGCCCCGTTTCGGGATTACGGGATACCTGGTTACCATTTATATTTCCGAATTGTTCAACACCATTTTGAGCGTTCACCGGTTGTTGATCGTCAGCAAAACAACTCCGAAAATCGTAAAATGGGTTTATCTGCCGCTCCTCTCGGTCATTGGCGCGTCTTTTGCCTCGCGTGGCATTCTTTCTCTCCTTCCCAATGCCGGAAGCGGGAAACTTGCCGTTTTCTTTCATTTGTTGCTTGCTACCGGATGTTATTTGCTGTTCGTTACCCTTTCCGGAAGTGTTGGAAAAGAAGAGCGTGCCTGGATCCGCACGCTCTTCCGAAAAAGCGATTCCCCTACAGACGCCGTCAAAGAAACAACCGACGATACTGCCGCCCCTCGAACGCCGCCTGCAACGTCTTTGAAAGCAGACTGAAATCCGCCACAAGCGAATGCGGTTTGGAAACCGGATCATCCTGCCTCATTGGGACAAAATAGACCTGCTTGCGGGAAAGAAGCGTTGCAATGTTTTTCAAATTTGCAGAAAGCGCATCGTTGGACGCCAACGAAAGCACCAGCGGTTTATCGCACCGCAGGTGCGCTTTGACCGCCATACAAACCGCTGTGTCGGTAATCCCGTTTGCAATTTTTGCAAGTGTGTTTCCCGTACAGGGGCAAACGATCAGCGCATCCATTGGGACGCGCGGACCAAGCGGCTCCGCGTCCACAATGGTATGCACGATCGGTCGATCACAAATGGTTTCCACCTCGCGCCGCAGATCCGCCGCCTTTCCGAAGCGCGTATCGGTGGAGTAAACCGTTTCACTCATAATGGGAAGCACATCAAAGTTCGCTTCTCGCAAGTTTCGTAGCTCCGCAAGTGCAAGAGAATGTGTGCAAAAGGAACCGCAGAAAGCATAACCCAGCATTGATTCTTTGTTCCTTTCCAAAAATCAATCAACAAAGCCGTTTGCCGAAAGAATTGCACAAACGGTGTCGGCAAGGATCTTCCCTGCCGCTTCCGGGTAAAAGCGCCCGGGAATGCCCGGCGCCGGGATAACTTTAAGCCCCGTATCCTTTGCAAGATCAGGATCAAATCCACCCGGTTTCGAGGCAAGTTCAATCAAAATACAGTTTTGGGGGAGGCAGGACAAAAACCGGGAGTTCAAAACGCGCTCGGGCACCGTGTTGAATAAAACACGACATTTGCCCCAAAAAGCAGGAATCTCCTGTCCAAAATCATCCGCTCGTGCGCCGTGCAACCTTGCCCTGGAAAGCGCCGAGGGCGACCGCGCCAAAACTCCGACCGATGCGCCGAGAGCAATCAGCTTTTCACAAAGCAAAGATCCGATGCGACCATAGCCAACAATTGCCGTTTGGGTGCCGAATAAGGGAACCGGGAGTTCCTGCATAGCAAGCCGGATCGCGCCCTCGGCAGTGAGGAGCGCATTTTGCAGTTGCACCGGTTCCTCTTTGTAATAATCAACACAAAAAATGCCCCGTTCTTCCAGATCAGCCATCCAATCCGGCGGCAAAAGCCCGCCCAAAAGCAATGTTCCGGGCATCAAACGGTTCAAAAGATCCGAACACAAAATATGCGGGAACTCCTGCCCGCTCGCCGAAATGACCGATCCGTCCCGTGTTGCCGGAACCGGCAACAGGACAACCTTTGCGCCCTCCAGCGCACCGGCAATGCCAGTTGCGGCAGGGGTAATGCCGTTTCCGCATCCGACAACATCAAAACCCCTTTGGCGCAGTTCGATTGCAAGAAACTCCTGTCGTTTGTCTCCACCCAACAATGCGATCCTGGTCATGTCTTTTTCCCTCCCCCGTGGTGTTGGAACCGCCTGATTTCCCTGCGGCCGCTTTGCGGAAAGCAAAAAAATGCTTTTTCTTTTTTTGCAATCTCCAACATTACAGAATATGAAAAAAAGCCGTTTTTCGACACGCGAAGAACGGCTTATGAGAGAGAAAATACAATCTTGCCGGATACCGTTTGGTAAAAGGTATTTTGGGGCGGCAAAAATGGCGTTGCACCGTTTTTCCACTCCCCGACCAAAATCGTTTCGGCGCTCAATTGCGGAACGGTACGCCGCAGTCCCGAGGTGCTGCCATGCTGACCGAACAGAAACACATCGGCATCCGACGCATACGCCTGGAAAAACTTGGTTTGCTCTGCCGAGGCAAATTGCGAATTGCACCAAACCAAACAGGATTTGCTCGTTTGGGCAACCACCGTAATTGCCGGCTCCTGCATTCCTTCGTCGTGCATCCACCGCAAGCGCAAATCTGCAACGGCGTCCGATTCGTCGGCGGTCTTGCAAGGAACGCCAAGCAAAGCCGCTTCCTCTTTGATCCGCGCGGCAACGGCTGCCTCATCCTCGTTTTGAGGGGTGGGAAGAACCAATGTTCTGATTTTGACTTTTGCCGCAATGCGCCCCAAAAGATAGGTGGCGGGCGAATGATAGTGCGTAAAGATCAGTTCTTCCAGTTCGGTACAGTATGCCTGGTGCAAGCCGTCTAACAATTCTTGCGAATCGTTTTTGTTGCCGCCGGAACAATCCACCGCCACCGCTTTTCCGCCACCGGAAAACAGCAGGTATTCCTGGCTCTTTTGGCTAAAATACTCCACCTGCATTCCGCTTTTTGCGGAAGGAATAGCAAGATATGCCGAGATCAGCGACGCAACGCCGAACAGAAGCGGGACGGCAACCACCATCTTTCGGCGCAGTTTGAGGACCGCGCACAAAGCCAACAGAACCGCACTTGCCGTGACCAAAATCAAAGTGACGCGATCCTGCAATCGCACGGTGATTCCCCGCCACTCCGAAAGTCCGGACGCCATGCGGCAAAGGAGCCATAACATCTTTCTTGCCAAAAAGAATACCGGCGGGATCGGCAACAACAGGCAAAGCGCTGAGAGAATAAGCGCCAGCGAAAGAATCGGAGAAAGCACCAGCGTTGCCGGGACAGACAAAACCGAAACCTCACCAAACAAAAGCGCAGAAAGGAACAATGTTGCACAAAAAGCAAACAATCCGACCGAAACGGAAAGCAACAACGCTTTTCCCAGCCGTTTGGCAGGATGAATTGCCTTTTGCGGTCGATTTTCCCGTGAAAGCATATCCCGAATAGCGGGAATAAAAACAACGATGCCTCCTGCCGCAAGGAAGGAAAGCCAAAGTCCGGAATCAACAATGGCATAAGGTTGCAGAGCAAGAATACCGAAAAGCGCGGCAAAAATTGCCGTTTGCGAATCGTATCTCCGGCGTAAAAGGAATGCCGCAAAAAGCACGGTTGCCATACCAACGGCGCGCACAGTGGAAGGTGACGCACCGGTTACTGCAAGATAAAAAACGGATAGACCGATGATGCTCCAAACACGGAATTTGCGCCCGACCCGAAACAGCCGGAGAAGCCGCTCGATCGCGGCGATCAAAATGCCCACATGAAGACCGCTCAAAGCAAGAAAATGGGCAATTCCCACACGGCGAAACGCCAGAGTATCGGTTTTTGCCAAATAGGAACGGTTCCCCAAAACCAGTGCCGCCGCCATACCGCCTTCGCGTTTGCCCAACCGATCGACCAATTTTTCGGTCAGGGCGCTGTTC
>CAMOHW010000028.1 GCA_946615525.1 uncultured Clostridia bacterium
CTTGCGCGAAGTTTCCGGGCTGGTGCCTACATTGATGACCGATTCCACTGTTTCGCCCAACACGGTCTGCAAAATCGCGTCGGCTCCTCCTTCGGTTTCCCGCTCGAAACGCGCGTCAAAATAGTGCGCGTGACTATCAAAAATTCGTTTGCAAACAGACATTTTCAAAATCCTTTTTTAGAGTTCCACTCGCGTTTGAGCGAACGGTTGAACAGCACTTCAATTTGCTGGGCAGGGTTTGCGTTCTCATACAGAATGTTGTAAACCGCCCGGCAAATGGGCAGTTCCACACCATAGCGCTTTGCCAACTCCATGACCGCCGCCGCAGTAGCATAGCCCTCGGCAAGAGAGGTATAAGATCTGCCCAGTGCAACGCACTCGCCAAACGCGCGGTTATGCGAATAGGGCGAAAAAACGGTTGCTTCATAATCGCCAAGATGGCAAAGACCGTATGCCGAGAACGGATTGCCGCCCATAGCGCCGATCAGCCCGGCAATTTCATGCGTGCCCCGACTCATCAACGCGCCTTTGAGCGTAGAAAGATGCAGTCCATCCAAAACGCCGGCGGCAATGCCGATGACATTTTTGGTGGCTGCACCGATCTCGTTTCCGAGAAGATCCTCGCCGTAGTAAAAGCGGATCAGATTGCCGGAAAACGCCTCGATCAACTTCTTTTTGAGTGATCCGTGGCGGCTGTCAATGACCATGCAGTTGGGAACACCGGCCAGAAACTCCTGCACATGCCCCGGACCGAGCCAGACTGCAATACGGTTATCGGCAGGCAATTCCTCCTCTACAATTTCCGAAAGGCGCTTGCCGCTCCCCACTTCCAGCCCTTTCATGCAAAGCACAAGGTCTTTTCCGTGTAAATCCATTGCGGCAAGTTCTTTTGCCAAGCTCCGCAATTTTTGGGAGGGGACCGAGATCAAAAGAACCTCTGCCCGGCAAGCCTGCGGCAAATCGGAGGTCAGTTGAATATGATCGGAAAGTTCCAAAACCTCGTTTTTTCTTGTTTGTAAAAGCGCTTGAAAATGCGGGGACTCTGCCCTGCCGTAAAGCGCCACCGAATGGCCGACGCGATCCAGATACCAGGCGATGAGCGATCCCCATCTCCCGCAACCAATGACCGAAACCTGCATGATTTGCTCTCCTTTTGAAATGCGGGGAGCCGCTCCGAAAAACTGCTCCCCGTTGATTGATTGAACTATTTAATGCACGCGCTCGCCAAGAGGCGTTTCGGGATCTAAAAAGACCACGCGAACCGTTTCCTCGCCGGACGCCAGAATCATGCCGTTGGACTCTACCCCGCAAAGCACGGCGGGTTTGAGGTTGGCAACAACGATCAACTTTTTGCCGATCAGATCCTCGGGCGCATACCATTTTGCAATGCCCGAAACGACCTGTCTTTGTTCATAGCCGAGATCCAACTGCAGTTTGAGCAACTTTTTGGCTTTTGGTACCGGCTCGCAGGCGAGTACCTTTGCCGTACGCAATTCGACCGCCGAAAAATCGTCAATGCCGATTTGTGCGCATCCCTCCGGCTTTTCTACCGGAGCTTCGGCTTTTTGCGCCGCCGCTGCCTGCTCTTCCATCATTTTGGCAAACTCCTCCAGTTTCTTTGCTTCGTCCACGCGGGCGAACAAAACCTTGGAATCCCCGACCTTTTCTCCGGCAGTCATGCCGTTAAAGGCGGTCAGCGTGTCAAATCCCCGCTTGGAGGTTCCGAGTTCGGAAAAGATCTCCTCTGCGGTCTGCGGGATAAACGGAGCAAGCATCACCGCGCCCCAGCGGATTGCCTCCATCAGGTTATAAAGCACCGTTCCCAGGCGGGCGCGGTTGCCCTCGTCCTTGGCGAGTGCCCAGGGCGTGGTTTCATCGATATACTTATTGGCACGGCTGAGCATTTCAAAAATGCCGGACAGCGCGTCGGCAATATGAAAATCGTCCATACAGGTTTTCAGATTTGCAAACGCTTTGAAGCACGCCGCTTTGAGTTCGCCGTCGGTCCCCTCTTCGGCTCCCGGAGCGGGAACGATTTGGTCAAAATACTTTTTCTCCATATCCAGCGTGCGCTTGACCAGGTTGCCCAGATTGTTGACCAGATCCATGTTATACCGCTTGATGACGGCTTCATAGGTGATGGATCCGTCCGAAGCAAAGGGCATTTCGGAAAGCGCGTAATAGCGGACGCCGTCGGTGGAAAAATGCTTGGCAAGTTCATCGGCATAGATGACATTGCCCTTGGATTTGGACATTTTATCGGTGCCGAAATTGAACCACGGGTGCCCGAACACCTGTTTGGGCAGAGGAAGATCCAAAGCCATTAAGAAGATGGGCCAATAGATGGTGTGGAAACGCAGGATATCCTTGCCGATGATATGCACGTCCGCCGGCCAGTAGTGACGGAACCGCTCGGACTGCTCCTCATAGGTTTTGTCGGGGTCATACCCCAACGCGGTGATATAGTTGGAAAGTGCGTCCACCCAGACATAGATGACATGTTTGGGATCAAAGTCCACCGGGATGCCCCATTTGAAAGAGGTGCGGGAAACACAAAGATCCTGCAAACCGGCTTTGAGGAAGTTGTTGACCATTTCCTTTTTGCGCAGTTCGGGTTGGATGAACTCGGGGTGATCCTCGATATACTGCATCAGGCGGGGGGCATATTTGCTCATTTTGAAGAAGTATGCTTCCTCTTTTGCCTGCTTGAGGGGCGCGCCGCAATCCGGGCAGACGCCGCCCGCCGCCTGCGTTTCGGTAAAGAAGGATTCGCAAGGGGTGCAATACCAGCCCTCGTAAGCACTCTTGTAGATGTCGCCCTGCTCGTAAAAACGGCGGAAGATCTTTTGCACGGCGGCAACATGCGGCTCATCGGTGGTGCGGATGAAATAGTCATAACTGCTGTTCATGCCGTCCCAAACGCCGCGGATCTCGCCGGCAACGCGATCCACATACTCCTTGGGGGAAAGTCCCGCCTCGGTTGCGTAGTTTTCAATTTTTTGCCCGTGCTCGTCGGTGCCTGTGCAGAAAAAAACATCCTTTCCCAGGGCGCGCTGATACCGAGCGACGGCATCCGACATGATGACCTCATAGGTATTGCCGAAATGCGGCTTGCGGGAAGCATAGGCGATTGCAGTTGTTAAATAATATTTTTCATTCATAGTTCGGTTCCTCCGAAGAAAATGCGTAATCGGTCATGCGGCCGGCATAACGGAAATAGGAGATCAGCATCCGCGGGATGACATCAGCGATCAAAAGAATACCGACCGTGAAAAAGCCGAGCAGAATACGGGGCAAGTAGCAAAGCCACCAAACTCCCCCACTCGAAAAAGATTTGCCGGCGATTTGCCGGTTGGCGCGCCGGGAAGCGCGCAGAGGCATTCGCCATTGGAGCAAAAAGGAAAGCCGCACAAAGCCGCGCAGAGCAAGCAGCAGCCAAACAATGCCCAGAACGATCAAAACAACGGTGCCGGTCAGGATCAACCACAGCGGCTTACCGAAACAGATTTTCAACACCGCGAAAAGAATATTGGGAAGCAACGAAAAAGCAAACGCTTTCCAATAGAACGGGAACAGCATTGTAAGCGTAGCGCCAAACGTCTTTCCGCCGGAAAACGGCTCAAGCAAATCGGGAAGGAAGACCTCCTCGTCATTCGCCATACGCTCCGCCATCCTCAAAAGTCCCAGGCACAGAGGCGCGAACACAAAAAGCAAAAGTCCCCAAAAAAGAAGTTTTCCTGTAAGGGTAAGCAGCATCACGCCCGCTATTGTTTTGGTCAGTCTTACCGCCATTTGCAGACACGCTTCCTGCAACAAGAGCGCAAAAAGAAACACGGTGGCACAAAAAAGAAGTCCCTCTACCAATTTCAACCGGTTGCTCCGCCGAAACAGAATCATGCTTGCCTCTGCGTTGGACTGACGAAAATCCGACCATTTCTCGTTTACCATCGGGTTCCTCCTTTCTGCGCTTTGCGCTTGACTCTTTCGATTTCTCTACCTAAAAGATTATTATACCAAATCATTCCCCTTTTTGCAAGGGGTTTTCACAATTTTAAGCGCCAAGACATATTTTTAACGAAAGAAAGACCGCCGAATGCGGCGGTCTTCTTTTTTTATTTGATTGTGTCAACGATCCTCAATCCAAAAAGCTTGCTTCCACGCCAAAGAGGGCGGCAACGGCTTTGAGAAATTTTCTGGTTTCCGGATACTTGCCGTAGTAGGGCTCGATGGCGGTTTCACATTCGTCATAATCGTTGCTGGTTTCCAGCGTGGTCAGGGTCAGACCGAACGGATTTTTCATTTCTTCATCGATCTCGCCGTTCTCATCATACATTGCCGCTTCAACCGCGTTGCGAACCATCATGGAATCCATAATGAGCGCCACCGTATCGGCCGCGGTCAAACCGAGTTTGCCCTGCACGTCTCCGTGGTTGAACAGACTCTCCTGCGTGCTGTCCCCGATGTTGCCGCTTGCGGCTTTTGCGACCTCAAACATTTTGAGCATTGCGGCTCTTTCGCTTGCATAATCCTCATACTCTTTGGACATTTCGTCAAACAGCGCATTGAGCAGACGCACTGCGGCAGGCGTCTTTTCTTCACCGATCCCGTAACTCTCGACTCTTGCTTCGGTCAGGTAAACTTTGAGCATTGCCGCCGTTTGCGGGGTCATGGTTCTGAGCAGATCTTCAACATCGTCCTCTGTAATGGTTTCGTTGGTGCCCACCTTGTTTGCGAGCGCCGCACCGTTGCTGACGCTCACCATGGTTGCGGAAAAGTTGACTTTGCCGCCATCGGTGGATTCGGTTGCCGCTTTGGCAAGTTTGGTTGCCGTGCGAACATCCATGCCCATGCTTTGGACAACTTCATCCTTTTGGAAAATGGCGGTGATCATCAGCGTGGTCTTGCCGTCAAATGTTTCGGTGCTGTCGAGCGAATCCAGAATGCCGCCGAGGTCGGTGGCGATTTCGCTCAATTTTTCCATGCCGAAGTCAGAAGAACTTGCAAAAGCGTCTTTCACTTTGATTGCGGTATTGAAAATACTGCCGATCTTTTCCGCCTCTGCCTCAATGGTGTCTTCATTGAGCATTTCGCTCACCTTGGTGGTGTTGATCAAAAGATCTTCTACGGTAATGCGGACTGTCGGGAAAGAGTCCCCTTCCTTGATGGAGGAAACGGTCTTCAAACTATCCTTGGTAAAGGAATCCTTGGAGAGATTGCTCATATCAACGGTAACGCTGAATTGTACCTTGATCTGTTCAACTTTCTCCTGGAAAGAATCCTCATCGGTTGCCTGCTCGCTCGCCTTGGTGATCTCAACGGTGATGCTGACCAGGCACGCAACGGCGCTGTTTTCGAGTTGTTCCTGCGTTTTGTTGCCGTAAAGCGTTCCTTTATATTTCTTTTCAGCGCCTTTGACTGTGACTGCAAGCGGAGCGGTCGTTTGCTGATTTTCGGTTTGCTCCTCGCTCATGCTCGCAAAGATCTCAAAGAAATCGCGAATATCGTCTTCCGAAACATATGTGATGCCGGCTGCCCGAACATCGGAAAGGATGGCGTCTGCATACAGTTTGACGATCGACTCGTCCAGATCGATCTCCAGACCGGCGGCGTTGGATGCCTGTATGATCTTTTGCGCCAGTTTGTCGATCTTTGCCTCGTCTGTCTGCTCGGAGGCAAGCACTTCGTTCACCGCCCGGGTGATATCGCTGATATATGTGTCATAAATCGCTCTGGCATTCGCCGGCAGTTTCAAAACGCTTTCACCAAGCGCCCTCATTCCGATGTTGGCAAACTCGGGGATCAGGTTTTTCAGCGTCCCGTTGCTGCCGAGCGTGGTGATCAGATCCTTGATGAGCGTTCCGGAAGCAAGAGATTCGATCAAAGCGTCCGCATCGCCATTCCCTTCCGCAATGCTCTTAAACATATTTGCCTTTGCCATGACCGAGATCATATCGCCGAGCGTTTTGAAGTCGGCGGAAAGATTTTCGGGGATGCGAGCATCGGAATGGAAATCATCAATGATCACATCCAGAAGCGGATTCATCAAAACTCCCATATCCGGTTTTGCCATGCCAAACATGGTGCGATCGTTCTGCCATGCGTCGGTAACGGCGTAAATCACCTCACCGAACAGCGTACGCACCATGGCGGAATCGCCGATATTGTTCATCAGATTGCTGACGACCTCTGCCGTTTCCTCGGTCATGTCATCCGTGCCTTTGATACCCGAGAGTTTGGACGCTTCAGCGATCATCTTACTGATGGAGTTCATCTCTTTGGCAATGCTGGTCTTTTCGCCGCCGGAGTTGAAACTGGTCAGGAAATTGCAGGTCGCTTTTCCGCCGAAGATACCGTAGGAAGAATAGAAGAAGTTATTTTGCGTATTGACCGCCAATTTTTGAACGGCCTGCATCTCGGCAGATTCACCGGCCGATTCCTGGACCGCATCCTGCTCCAAGACCGCTTGCACAACGGGAAGCGAGATACTCAGATAAGCATACAGCGGAGTCATTAAAACGAAGAAGATCAATAACCCCTGCGCAACACCCAGACCGAGTTTGCGGAGCATGGGGAACTTTCTGTCCTTGTCCTTTCTCTTCAATCCTCCGCCGACAAACAACATAACGATGAAGAAAATGACCTCCGTAACGATCCGCAAAACAAGGAACACCGCAAAAAATACCAGCGGCGCAAAGAATGCGGTAACAAAGCCGATCAGTGTTTCCTTCAAAACCTCCGAGTTGCTGAGCAAATCGAAGAACTCGTTTGCCTCCTCGCTGGAAATCGCGTCCTTGAGGGTCTCCTCCAATTTCGGATAAGCGGTGGTTGCGGCGGCCTTGAAAACGACTGTAAACAGGAACGCCAACAGCAAACACCCCACCAAAATGATGAGCCGGATGCGGGATTTGGAAATTCCGCGCACCAGCGCAAACAGGATCGCTCCCAACATTGTCAAAACAAACAGGCCCGCAAATACAAGCGGTAATTTAGGAAGAATTTGAGCAATACCCGAACTGCTACTCATGTGTTTTCTCCTTTTTTTCTTTTAGACTGAAATGCGAGTTTTCAAAGAAAACTCTTTCTATTTTCATATTAGCACTTTTCCCCTTTTTTGTCAATCCCTATTCCCAAAAATAAAATTTGGAAAAACTTTCATCTTTTTTCATTTTTCCCTTGTATTTTCCGGAAAATCGTGATAGAATATCCTACAAGAGCGGTGGGAATTACCGCCGCGCATTCCCTACCTTGCCGATTTTGGCAGACAGGAGGCAAATGATGATGGTTTCAACCAAGGGGCGCTACGCGCTCCGCCTGATGATTGATCTTGCCCAGCACCGGGACGAGGGCGCAATCTCGCTCAAAGCGATCTCGGAGCGGCAGGAGGTTTCCATGAAGTATTTGGAAGCCATTGCCGCTATGCTCAATCGCGGCGATTTGATTCGCAGTTCCCGCGGCAAGGACGGCGGCTATACCCTCTCCCGCCCGGCAGACCGGATCTCGGTTGCCGAGGTCATGGCGATCACCGAGGGCTCTTTGGCTCCGGTCGCCTGCAACGGGCTCAACGGCGAATCCTGCGACCGCGCGGGTGCAGGGCTTTGCCTCTCTTTTCCCATGTGGCAAAAGCTGGACGCGCTGATTGAGGACTACCTTTCCGGCGTGAGCATTCAGGATTTGATTGACCGAAAAGTTTGATTTGTGAAAAAATTTTCAAATTCCTATTGACAAAGTAGGAAATCTATGTTATAATTCCCATTGAAAAGATAGGAATTAAGATCCGGAGGCAAAAATCATGTTTGTTTACGCAGATCACGCGGCGACTACCCAGATGAGCGAAACTGCCATTGCCGCTATGACCGAAGCCATGCGCACCGTTTGGGGCAACCCTTCCAGTCTACACACCGTGGGACAGGAGGCAAAAGTTGCCCTGGAGAACGCGCGCGAGGAGATTGCAACCCTTTTGGGAGCGACCGCAAAGGAGATCACCTTTACCTCGGGCGGTTCGGAAGCCGACAACCAGGCGATTGTTTCGGCGGCAAAGCTGGGTGCCGCAAAAGGCAAAAAACATATCGTTTCCACCAAATTTGAACACCACGCCGTCTTGCACACGCTGAACAAGCTGGAAAAAGAGGGCTACGAAGTCACCTACCTGGATGTTCACGAGAACGGTTTGATTTCGCCGGACGAAGTCAAAGCAGCCATCCGCCCCGATACGGCGCTTGTGACCGTGATGTTTGCCAACAACGAGATCGGCACCCTGCAACCCATCCGCGAGATTGGTGCGGTCTGCCGCGCGGCAGGCGTCCTGTTCCACACCGACGCAGTCCAAGCCGTGGGACATATTGCCATTGATGTTGTAAAAGACAACATTGACCTGCTTTCCCTCTCGGCGCACAAGTTCCGCGGACCCAAAGGTGTTGGCGTTCTCTATGCCCGCCGGGGCATCCGGCTCTTTAATCTGATTGAGGGCGGCGCGCAGGAACGCGGAAAACGCGCCGGGACCGAGAACATTCCGGCGATCGTCGGTATGGCTGCGGCGCTGAAAGAAGCGGTCGAAAACCTGGAAGTCAATACCGCAAAAATAACTCCTTTGCGCGAAAAACTCATTACAGGTCTGCGTAAAATCCCATATTCGCACCTCAACGGCGACCGAAACCACCGCGTTCCCGGCATTGTGAACTTTTGCTTTGAGGGCATTGAGGGTGAATCGCTGTTGCTTTTGTTGGATATGAAAGGCATTGCCTGCTCTTCCGGTTCCGCCTGCACTTCCGGCTCGCTTGACCCCAGCCACGTTCTGCTCTCGCTGGGGATTCCCCACGAGGTGGCGCACGGCTCTTTGCGCCTTTCGATTGACGAAACGAACACCGAAGAACAAATTGACTATATTTTGGAAGCCGTACCCGAGGTCGTTGCCTACCTGCGCAAAATGTCCCCCGTTTGGGAGGATCTGGAAAGCGGCAAACGCAAACACTTTTTTGCAGAATGAAAACGGAGGATAAACGAAATGCTTTACAGTGAAAAGGTCATGGATCACTTTCAAAACCCGCGCAACGTTGGCAAAATGGATGACGCCGACGGGATTGGCGAGGTTGGCAACGCCAAATGCGGCGATATTATGAAAATGTATATCAAGGTGGACGACAACGGCATTATTACCGATGTCAAGTTCAATACTTTCGGGTGCGGGAGCGC
>CAMOHW010000029.1 GCA_946615525.1 uncultured Clostridia bacterium
ACCACCGAAGCTGAAAAGCAACAGATTTACAGTCTGCCCCCTTTGGCCACTCGGGAAATCTCCCGTATTGAAGAGTTCACAAAAGCGTGAACTCTTTGGAGCTGGTGATCGGAGTCGAACCAACAACCTGCTGATTACAAATCAGCTGCTCTGCCATTGAGCCACACCAGCGAACACCGTCCGCCGCGATTTCGCTTTCGGAACGGAGATATTATATCACACTCCTTTTTGTTTGTCAACCCTTTTTTTCAAAAAAACCGGGAGTTTGAAAAACATGGAAAAATCCGATTTTGCCAAAAGCGAAAAAAATTGAAAAAAGACCTTGCAAAGCCGCCTAAAACATGGTATAATGACAGCGTTCCCAAACCGGAACAAAATATAAAACTACCCGTAGCCCAGCTGGATAGAGCGCAAGACTCCGACTCTTGAGGCCGCAGGTTCGAATCCTGTCGGGTAGGCCAAAAAAGGGGAGTGCCATGCGGCGCTCCCCTTTTTTGGCCTGCCCGATCCGAAAGGATCGGCTCGCCGAAGGCGGGGCAGGGCAAGTTTGCAACGCAAACTTGATGAGCAAACGCATCGCGTTTGCGTTTCGAATCCCTGTCGGGGGTGCGTTTTTTGAGAGGGAGAACCTGAGCGATGAGCGAAGCGAAGACGCAGATTCGCGGGAAAGGAAAAAACGCATCATATTACCGTGGGCAGAGCAGAAATCGATTTTAAAACGCATCGTTTCCATTTCCAAACAAAAAGTATGGTCGGCGTATTGATTTTTTGATGACAATATGGTATGATAAAAACAGATATTCGGATATACCGAAATGCCTCCGGCGTTGCTTGCCGATATTCACCGCCATTTACTGCGAAACGAAACCTATTTTTTCGATAGAAAGGGGAAACGGTATTACTCTATGAACAAATTTGCAGTCGTTATTCCGTATTTTGGCAAATTGAGATCGGATTTTGGTATGTGGTATGAAAGCGCACGCCGCAATTGTGATGTTGATTTTTTCGTGTTTGCCGACGATAACGAACCGAAAGATCCCGCCCCGAACGTCAAATGGCACTCCACGACGCTCGCTGAGGTCAATGCGCTCGCTGTGCAAAAGATCGGCGTGGAATTCAAACTTTCCAAGGCGTATAAACTGTGTGATCTGAAACCTATGTACGGCGTGATATTTGAAGACTACCTCCAAGGTTACGAGTACTGGGCGTATGGTGACATCGATATCATTTACGGTCATATTTCCGAATATATGGAAAGAATCGATTACAGAAAATACGAAAAGATCAATCATGCAGGCCATTTTTGTTTTATCAAAAACGATTCGAAAATGAATTGTCTTTTCAAGGCGGAAGTGCCCGGTACCAGATCCTATCAGGATGTTTTGCAAAGCGCCAACGTCGCGTTTGACGAAGTGGATATGAACAAAAAGGCGCGCGCTTTGCAGATCGCGTTCTATGACGGAATCTTTGCTGCCGACATTATGAACGAAGCGGGGATGCAATGCGTGGATGCCAAAATGATTAAAGAGGCATTTCAGCGCTACAACAGTATGCCCATGCCGAAAAATTATCACTATCAATTATTCGTCTGTGAAAACGGCGGGATTTTTCGATATTACAGGCATTTTTGCCGGATTAAAAAAGAGGAGTTTTGCTATATCCATTATCGGCTGCGTCTTGCGAGCCGTCCGGCATTGATCGCTTGCGATACGTTCATTATTTCCTTACAGCAGAACGGATTTTATGAGATCAATCTGGCCCAATTGCATCGTTTACGGTCGTTTATGAAATGCGTAAAAACCTACAATAACAGAAAACCTATACTCGTGGAAAAACTGAACGCGGTCGTCGCAATTATAAAAAAACTTTTTAAGCATAAGGGTGAAATATGAAAACGATTGTTTTTGGCGCAAACGATAAAATGTATGATAAGGGTACCGGCATTTTTTATGACTGCATCCACGCAGATCGCCCGGATATGGAGTACTATTGCTTTTTTCCGCAGGGAAAAGAAAACCGCGATCTTGCCATTGTTTTTTCAAACAAAGTAACGAAATTCATTCCGGCTTGCATTCGCAAAAAACTTTATTACCGTTGTTTAAAACATAAATACCTGAAATATCCGCGCAACGAGGAACTTCTGTTCGTTTTTTCTATGTATAAAATGGAGGATGAGCCCTATTTCTACAATTTTTTCTTTTTTTTGAAATCTTATTATACCCATGCAAAATTCGTTTATTACTCGTTTGACGTTGCTTCTACCTGGCATCATTTGACGCCGGAATTCGTAAAAGAAAACTTTGACCTTGTTTTAACATTCGATCGCACCGACGCAGAAACGTATGGATTTGAATTTTACGAAGGGATCTACTCGAAGATCCCCGACATGAAAGAAAAATACGGGAAAGAGGATTTGCGCTCCGATGTAATGTTTATCGGAGCAGACAAAGGAAAATTCCCGATCCTGTTTGAAATTTTCACGTATCTTTCGGATGCCGGTAAAAAATGCGATTTTCGACTTGTTTCGGTTGACGCCGATACTGAAGCGTACTTGAAAAGCCGGTTCCCCTGCGAACCATACAATAAGGGGTTCAGAGTTTTGTATAAAGAATCGACATTTACGATAAACGACTACTGCCCTTATTATAAAACCCTCGCCGCGATCGCGGGCTGCAAATGTATGTTGGACGTTCCGCTCGGCACGCAGAACGGCAGCACCATACGCTTGCAGGAGGCCGTCACATACGGCAAAAAATTGATCACCAATCTGAAAGAAACCGCTGATAAACCCTATTGGTGCAAAGAAAATTTTTGCATTTTTGAAAAAGTGCAGGATATCAACGTAGATTTTATCGATTCCCCCATGGCAGAAAACGATTACGATTTTTCGCCGCTGAAAATGATCGCTTACGCGCAGAAAAAATTGTTTGAGAATGAAAAGCGCACGATCGCTGCCCCCTGATCTTGTATTCCCAAACGCGAGCTTGTTCTCGGCCTTCGAGAGGAAGAATTAAAGGGAAGAAGGCAAATAAAAAATGCTTCGCGTCATATAGGTATAAAAAAACATGCCCCATGGTGCCCTGAAAGGCACCGCGGGGCTTTTTCTTTGCAAAACAGCAGAGCGCTTTTTCGGTCATCAAAATCGCTCGGATCGGCGCAACATTCTTTTGAAAAAGTGCATAAAAGATTATTGACTTTTCCTCTTTACTGTGATATAATAATATAGATATTTATCGCGCGCAGGCGATAGAAGTATAGAAGAAGTTTTTTTGTGAAGAAAAGGAGAAGCGAATGAATCGTTCTTCAAGCCGGGAAACATTTCCGCTTGTCAGCGTAATCATCCCCTTTTACCGCTATGCCAACTGGCTTGCCGAGGCAGTGGAAAGCGTCCTCCGGCAGACCTATCCCAATTATGAGATCATTGTCGTCAACGATGGCTCTCCGGAAAACACCGATGCGTTTTTTGAGAAATACAAGGATCAAATCCGGTATTTCTACAAAGAGAACGGCGGGGCGGCTTCGGCTAGAAATTTTGGCATTCGACAGGCAAAAGGCGAATATGTAGCTTTTTTGGATTCCGACGATGTGTGGAAGGAAGACAAGCTTTCGCTGCAAATTTCCAAAATGATAGAGCAGCACGTTGTTTGGTCCTATACCGATTTTGAGGTGTTCGGCAGTCAGACACCGACCGTACGGAAACAAATGAGCAAAAGCAAGACCGGTGTTTATCCGACTGTATCACCCCGAATCGGAACGCCTACGGTGATCGTTGAGCGGGAAGTGCTACTATCCAACGGATTATTCTTTGATGAAACGCTTTCCTGCGGCGAGGATTCTGTTTTATGGACACGCCTCATCAATCGATTTCCGATCTTGTATCTGAAAAAAAATCTTGCCGGCGTTCGGATCCGCGGGACAAACGCCGGCATGCAGGCGGCGCTGCAAATTCATGCCCGCGTCAACGTTTATCGCAGATGCACCGAATTGATACCGGGATACCGGAAGCAGGAATCGTTCCTTTTTAAACTTGCTGTTTTGCTTTGCCGGTTCGGGTGTTTGTTTGTCAAAAAGAACGCAAAGGGAAAGGGCAACGAGCTGGTTGCAAGAGCGCTTTTTTTGCTTCCATATCTTTTGTTCAAGCTTGATCGGATTTGGGTAGCGGTTGTAATGCGCACCTGGCGCGGTATGATCCGAAAGATCAGACAAGCTCAAAGTGTTTCCGGTAAAAACGATCTATGTGTTTTGATGTTCCATGATGTACATACCGGGGAAAACAAACTGCCTTCACTGGACATCCGAAAAGAAGATTTTCTCCGATTTATAGAAGAAGCACGCAAGAAAAACGTTTTGTTTTCGAGCATTGAAGACGTTTTGTCGGACGGAGAAAACAAAAGATGTATTGTTACTTTCGATGATGTTTACGAGGGAGCCGTGCTGAATGCGCTTCCGTTGCTCGACCAATTTCAAATTCCCTATACGCTATTTATTTCTTCGTGCTTTATAGGGAAAGAAGGGTATATCACCGATTCTCAGCTCAAGGAACTTTGTAAAAATCCGCTTTGTACGATCGGGTTTCATTCCAAAAGCCACCAAATGGTGAAAGCGCTCAGCCAAGAGGAAATTGACGACGAAATGGATCCGACCGCATTTGAAAAGCAATACCAAGTCGATTGCGAGTATTTTGCTTATCCATTCGGCTCGAGTTATGCTTGTCCGAAATCGGTGATTCAAAAATTGAAACCCGGCAGATTCAAGGCAATCTTCAGCACGGTCAGCAGGCCGTCTAATGCCAAAAAAAACCGAAAGAACCCGTATTTTATTCCGCGGATCAATGTTTGCGAAGACACATGGAAAAATGTGCTGTCTAAATTTTAAGAGCAGTTGCAGCGGCTTTGCACAAAGGAGATTTTATGAAGATTATCGTATCGACGTTTTTGCTATCACCGACCAGATTGTGCTGGCTTGAAGAACTGGCAAAATATGCAGAGGTCACGGTGTTCCACCTTTGTGACAGGGATAAAGAACGGAACGACTCCTGGTTTTTGGAAAGTAAAAATCCAAACTTGAAACCGGTGTTGATGAAGGGCAAAAAACTTTGGAAACTTGGTATCCTCTCGCGGGATTTCATCAAAGAGATCAAACGTGGATCTTACGATATCATCATTCTGGACGGTTACAGTTATTTCACACAACTGATGAATATTCGCTTTTTGAACCGGCAAAAGAAAAAATATTTTATCAATATCGATGGCTTCGTCGATAGCGATGTGAAAACGGGGATCAAAGAAAAGTTCAAACAAAAGATTCTGCGTTCTTCGCCGTATTTCCTTTGCGGTTCCCTTTCGGGAAAGCAGTATTTACGAAATATCGGGATCGAAGAAGAGCGAATTTTCAATCATGTTTTTACTTCTCTCTACGAATCTGACATCTACCAAACGCCCCCCGATCCCGCGGAAAAGAAAGCGCTTCGCGCAAAATTGGGGATCAGCGAGCCGCAGGTTGTGATCTCAGTAGGCAGATTTACCTACTTGAACGGTTACGGAAAGGGATATGACGCTTTGCTTCGAGCGGCGGGAAAATCCAGCAGGGAGATCGGTTGGTATATCATCGGCGGCGAGCCGACTGAAGAATTTGCCGCGATGAAAGAAAAAGCCGGATTGGAGAATGTGCATTTTTTGGATTTCAAATCCAAAGAGGAATTGAAAGAATATTACCGCGCCTCCGATGTTTCTACGCTGATGACGGTCGGAGACGTTTGGGGACTGGTCGTCAACGAGGCAATGGCTTGCGGCCTGCCCGTGATCACCACGGATAAATGCGTTGCGGGACGCGAACTGATTGAAAACGGCAAAAACGGATTCGTGATCCCGGTCGGGGACGATGACAAACTGGCGGGGTGTATCCGCGAGATCATCGGGAACCCCGAAAAACTGAAAGAAATGGGAAAAGCGTCCCTGGAAAGGGTCCGGGATTGCACCTTTGAAAATATGGCAAAAACGCACATTGAAATCTTCCGGAAGCAGGTTGAAAAGCAGGTATGAATCAAATGATCGTCAACGCCGATGATTTCGGTCTGACCGAAAGTTGCACCCGCGCCATTGCCGAGGCGTTCCGGCAGGGATTGATCTCTTCCACAACGGCTTGTGCCAACGGAGAGGCAATTGAGGCGGCATATCAAATTGCCGTAGAAAACGATTTTTTGAGGTGTGTGGGCATCCACATCAATCTGACCGAAGGGTCCCCTCTGACCGAGGAGATGAAAACCGATCCTTTCTTTTGCGAGAACGGTGTTTTTCGCGGACGGATCAACCGGCTCAAAAAGCCCTCCAAACAGACGCTTGCTCATCTGGAAGCCGAGGTCATCGCACAGATTGAGCGGCTCAAAGCCATCGGCTTTCCCATCAGCCATGCCGATTCGCACCATCATATTCACACCTCGGTGTTTCTCATCGGCACCATCGAAAAGATCTTAAAACGGTATGGCATTACCAAGATCCGGCTCCACCGGAACTTCGGAGCCATCCGGTTCTATAAAAAAATCGTGAAAAACCGGTTCAACAAAGGTCTGCAAAAGAACGGATTTGTAACCACCCAAAAGATGGGCTCCTTTGCCGACTTACAAGCAATGCCGGAGATCGCAAAGGCATATCTGACCGAGATCATGGTGCATCCCGATTTTGACCGGGACGGCATTCTGGTCGACCGCGTTGATGAAATCGACGGGTGCCCTGTCGGCAAACCGCTTGACGAGATCAAACCCTATTTGCAAAACAAAACTTTGATTTCTTACGGGGATTTATGAAACTTTTATACGGATTTTCCAACTGCAGCGACCGGCTTTACCGCGAGTTGTTCCGGGGCAAGACATCCTCGGCTTTGCAGCCCGACCAGAAATATCACGGGCTTCTTATCCGCGGGCTTGTCGCAAACGGTGCCAATGTCAGGTGCGTTTCGGGGCTGCCGGTCAACCGGTCGGTTACCAAAAAACTGCTTTTGCACGAGCCGGACGAGCGCGAGGACGGCGCAGAATATCACTACATCAAAACCGTCAATCTGCCCATCTTCCGGCAGGCAGGAATCTATTGCGGCTCGCGCGCGGCGGTCAAGAAAGACTGCGATTTGATCCTCTGCGATTGTCTCAATCTGGCAAACGCATTCGGATTGTTTGCCGGAGCAAAACGCAAGAAAAAGCCGATCATTTTGATCGTTACCGATCTGCCCGAGTTCCAGCGCGGTAAACTGTTGCGCAAGCTGAATGAAAGCATGTTCCGCAAAGCCGACGGGTTTATCTTTCTGACCGAGCAGATGAACGAAAAAATCAATCCTGCAAATAAGCCCTATGTAGTTCTGGAAGGGCATTCGGATTCGGCTTTGGAGGCATTGCCGCCCGAAGAAAAGTCCGAGCGCAAGACCGGCAAACAGATCGTCTTGTATTCCGGCAGTCTGATGAAGCTTTACGGCATTCAAAATCTGGTTTCCGGGTTTTTAAAGGCGAATATCCCAAACGCCGAATTGCACATTTACGGCAACGGAGATTACCGTGAAGAGCTGGAAGCCGTCTGCCAACAAGAGCCAAGCATTCATTATTTTGGATCGCGCCCGAATATAGAAGTTGTTGAGGCGCAACAACGCGCGGCGCTTCTGGTCAATCCGCGCCCGACCGCACCGGAATATACCAAATACTCTTTCCCCTCCAAAACCATGGAGTATCTCGCATCGGGGACTCCGACGCTGACCACCCGATTGCCGGGGATCCCGCGCGACTATGACGCGCACTTAAACTATATCGACGACGAAACGCCCGAAGGGATCGCTGCGGCGATCCGCACAGTCCTTGCCCGGCCGCAAACCGAGCGCGAAGAGCAGGGGCAAAAAGCACGAACCTTTGTGTTGAAAGAAAAATCCAACCTGGTGCAATCCAAAAAGATCCTGGATTTTGCCAACACAATTTTAGAAAGCAAGCGATAAAGTATTCCAAAAACGAAAAGAAACGGAGAAGACATGATCAAAAAGAGGAACAACGTACGCCCCTTTGAGTTGGTTTTAGGGGTCATCATCCTATATTCGATCATGCCGGTCGTGGCGCAAATGTTCAGCGACTTTTTGACCACTTACGCCTACATGGCGCTCCTGCTTGGCGCCGTTGTTTTCACAATGGCCATTCGCGGGACCGAATCGATTGCCGAGGCCGTTCTGTTGCTGATCCCGTTTATCATGTGGATGGTACTGGATCTTTTGACCAACGGTCAATCGTTGATCCTTTGGGGTTATAGTGCCATGCTGATGCTGGCGCCGTTGCTGTTTGGAATGTTGTTGATGAAAGAAATGGGACCGAAAGCAATTCATTTTCTTGCCATTGTGTTGGTAGTTGCCGTTGTTGTTACGGCCATCACCACCATTATCGGATCCATGATCTATCCGGATGCATCGCGCTATCTGGCAACGGTCTCGGAATCAAACAACTCAAAACTGATTTTTTTCAACCGCATCAATTTGGGCGGTTATGATACTGTCTATACCATAGTTTTGCTTTATCCGGCGGTTGTCTTTGCATTCAAGCAAAAGAAAATACGCTTGGTTTGGGCGATCGCGGCGGCAATATTGGTTATTGCTTTGACATTAAGCGCCGGATACACGATGGCATTTTTGCTCAGTCTGGCGACCACGGCACTGTTCTTTTGTCCGCGAAACATGAAAAAACGCTGGGTATTGATTCTTTTGGTTGTAACGATTTTGGCAATTCTCATTTTTTTCTCGCTTTTTTCTTCAAGCCTGAAAAGTTTATCTCAGGTGGTTGATAACGAGGATATTTCCTATCGTT
>CAMOHW010000030.1 GCA_946615525.1 uncultured Clostridia bacterium
GGGCATAGCGCCCATGTAGGTTTTGCGGTGGCCGCGAATATCTGCCTCGTCCCGAATGCCGCCCAAAGAGATGCGCACATACTTGCGATTCATGGCGCGGGCAATAGAGGATGCAATAGAGGTTTTGCCAACGCCCGGAGGGCCGACCAGACAGAGAATTTGATTCTTCAAACCCGGGCTGATCTGTTTTGCGGCAATGTATTCCACAATGCGCTCTTTCACCTTTTCCAAACCGTTGTGATCCTGGTCCAAAACCTTTTGCACCGTTTTGGCGTTGGTGCGGTCTTTGGTTTCCTTCGTCCAGGGAATGTCCAGGCAAATATCCAAATAATTGACCAAGCCCGTAGATTCCGCCGAGCCGTAAGGCGTTTTATCCAGCCGCTCCACTTCTTTAAGCAGTTTTTCCTCTACTTCTTTGGGCAGTTTTGCGGCGGCGATTTTTTCTTTGTAGTCGTCAATATCCGAGCCGCCTTCGCCAAGCTCTTCTTCAATGACCTTGATCTGCTCGCGCAGGTAGTATTCGCGCTGATTGCGGTTCATCCGTTTGGAAACGCGCTGGCGGATCTTTGCCTCGGTTTCCATCAGTTCGGATTCCTGGCTCAAAACCATCAAAAGGACTTCGGCGCGGGCAAACGGGTCAAAGCATTCGAGGACGGTCTGTTTATCCTGCGGGCGGACAAGGATATTTGCGGCAATAAAATCGGCAAGCGCACCGGGGTCGGTGTAAAGCCGTGCGGCGTTCAAAATGTCGGCGGAGCCGGCGGGCAGAAAACGGAGGTTCTTTTCCAGCTCGTTGATCAGTTCGGCCCGGCAGGCCTCTCCGCGAATGCCGCCTTCATCCGGCAGTGTCACGGTCTTGCAGACCAGGTCGGCTTCCATGTATCCGCCTGCTATCCGGTATTCCGAAACGACCGCGCGTGCAAATCCTTCAAAGATCACACGGGAGGAACCGTCCGGCGTGCGGAGCATTTGTTTGATCTTTGCAACCGTTCCCACGCGATACAGTTGGCTCATTTCGGGGGCACGACCGGAAGGGGTTTGCTCGGAGATCCCGGTCAGAAACACAAACGGCGCTTTTGCGCTCGCTGCGCGCACGGCGGCCTCCGAGTAGTCATCCCCCAGTTCCAGGTTTACCGGGACCGAAGGGAAGGCGACCGTTCCGCGCAGGGCAACGACGGGCAATGTAATTTGTTCGGCTTTTTCGATATACGATGTCATTTTGATCTTTTCAAATCCTTTCCAAGGGAAACATCCAATAATTCTAAAAAGTATAATCAAATTATTATATCACAAAATAAAGATAATTTCCACAGTTTTTATAAAAAAACTTGACAAAAAGAAAATTGCACACCCATTGGTGCGTTTCTGCGCGGAGGATGTCATAAGATTGACACTTCACAGAATCCGTAGCATTCGGTGTGCAATTGCAAGGGAACCTGCCGGATAAAATCCGACAGCATGAATATTATACCAAATCGTCCCGGATTTGTAAATATCCGAAAGTGACAAAAAATGGGACAAAATTTTGTGAGAAATATGATGACGGAGAAATTTTCATAGGAAAGCCCTCTCTTTTTTGTTGCTTTTTCCGATAGACAAAAATGTCGTACCAAAATATGGAAAAAAGAAATTGAAAAAAGTTTGAAAAAAGCACTTGACAAATCGGAGGGGATGTGATAAAATACCTTCGACAACAAAGTAGAGTATCCGCTCTCACCCGCCGCGTTTCGCAAACGGGTTGATAGAAAGTTTTCCCAAAAAGGGGAAGGTTTTGCCGCGCGGAGATTCTGTCTTTGTGCGGAATTTTTTTATACTGTGAGGTGTTGAACTATTAGCACGAAGGACAAAGAAACCCTGCTCAACGAGGACATTGTCGCACCGGAAGTCCGGCTCATCGGGCCAAACGGCGAGACCCTCGGTATCGTTAGTTCTCAAAAGGCGCTGGAAACCGCCTACGACTACGGGATGGACCTTGTTATGATGGCGGCGCAAGCAACGCCCCCCGTCTGCAAGATCATGGACTACGGCAAATTCTGCTTTGACCGCGACAAACGCGAAAAGGAAGCGCGCAAAAAGCAACAGACCGTGGAGCTCAAAGAGATCCAGCTTTCCTGCCGGATCGACACGCACGATTTTGAAACTAAGGCCCGTCATGCGCTTCGCTTCTTAAAAGAAGGAAACAAAGTGCGCGTGGTGATGAAGTTCAAAGGGCGCGAGATGAGCCACCAGAGCATTGGTCAAGAGGTTTTGGAAAAGTTCAAAGCGGCTTGTTCCGAATGCGGAACGGTGGAGAAAGCACCGGTGCTGGACGGCAGATTTTTGAGTATGGTTATTTCGCCCGTCAAAACAAAATCAGTTTGACATGATTGCATACACAGAGAAAAGGAGAGTTCAAAATGGGAAAGATCAAAACACATAAGGCATCTGCAAAACGGTTTACCGTTACCGCAAACGGAAAAGTCAAGATGTTCCATAGCTCGCACCGCCACAACACGGGCAACAAACCCGCCAAGCGGATCCGCCATCTGCGTGCAAGCGCAATGGTGCAGGGCAAAATGGCAAGCAACATCAAGGCAATGGTAAAGTAATCGGAAACGGAGGAACTGAAAAATGGCAAGAGTAAAAGGCGCATTGATGACGCGCAAAAGAAGAAAAGCAACGCTGAAAGCAGCAAAAGGATACTGGGGCGCAAAGTCCAAGCACTTTAAGATGGCGAAAGAAGCCGTAATGAAGAGCGGCAACTACGCTTTCGCCGGAAGAAAGATGCGCAAGAGAGATTTCCGCAGTTTGTGGATCACCCGCATTTCGGCACAGGCAAAGGTCAATGGAATGAACTATTCCACCTTTATGCACGGTCTGAAAAAAGCCGGTGTCAACCTCAACCGCAAAATGCTCTCGGAAATTGCGGTTTCCGACAAGGAAGCGTTTGCCGCTTTGGCAACGCAGGCAAAAGCCGCCCTTTGATCAAAACAATCAAAAACCCGATGGTAAGCATCGGGTTTTTGTCATACATGGAGGGCTTTTGTCCGGGCACTAAAGTGCAAAAAAACAAGGGAAAAGGGGGAAAAACAATGGATTTTCCGGAGGAGATCATCTGTTCCAGACAAAACCGGACGGTTGTGGAACTTGTTAAATTATCCGACCGCGGTCATCGTGAAAGCGCAAAATTATTCCGCTTTGACGGTGTAAAACTTGCCGCCGATGCCATTTGCACCGGCTTGGAAATTCCGCTGTTATTTTTGCGCGAGGGAAGCAAGGACACCGTTCTTTGCGAACTTGCCGAAAGAACCGGTCGCGATCCCGCACAGGCGGTGGGGCGCGTCGTGCGCCTGGATGACGACTTGTTTGCCAAAATATCGGAAGAAAAATCGCCCGAAGGCGTGATATGTGTGGCAAAATATATTGACAAAATCCAAAAAGATGATATAATAGATGATAGGTTTTTTTCAAAAATCGAAAAAGAACGCGTCGTTTTGCTTGAATCGGTGCGGGATCCTTCCAATCTCGGCGCCATCATCCGATCGGCTGCGGCGCTGGACATTGATCGCCTGATCATCAGTTCCGATTGTGCCGATCTTTACAACGCAAAAACGGTGCGTGCCTCTATGGGAACGCTCTTTACCCAAACAATCAGCCGCGCGGAGGATCTGACCGCGGCGATCGAGGGGCTTCGCAAAAGCGGACGGCGGGTCTTTGCCGCAACGCTTGCGCCGGACGCCTCGGCGTTGGGTTCTTTCCAAATCCGAAAGGGCGATTGCGTGGTGATCGGCAATGAGGGGCACGGGCTTTCCGAAAAGGTGATCGCCGCCTGCGGCGAAAGCGTTTACATTCCCATGAGCGATCGCGCCGAATCCTTTAACGCGGCGGTCGCGGCTTCGCTTTTGATGTGGGAGTTTTCCAAAGCCGATATTTGAAAAAACACAAATCAAAGAAGGGAGGGCGCCTATGAACCGCAAGGAATTGGTCGATTGGATCTGGCTTGCCGAAACCATTGGTCGTTCCGGCACCGTTTTTCGCAAACTGCTCTCCCGGTTTGATCACCCGAACGAACTGTACGCGGCGGATGAAGCCACCATTCGCAAGATCCCCAACCTGACCGAGCGGAATATTGCGGCGCTGTTGAACAAGGATCAAAGCGCGGCGGTCAAGATCCTGGACGATTGCGAGCGGCTGGGCATTTCGGTTGTACCCTATGTTGCAAAGGAATATCCGAACATTTTGCAGGAAATTTCCGATCCGCCCCCGCTTTTGTATGTTGCAGGGACCCTTCCGGACTTTGAAAATCGCTTTTGCGTTGCCATGGTGGGCACACGCAAAATGAGCGAGGCGGGTATGCAGAACGCCTACCGACTTTCCTGGGAACTTTCCTCTGCAGGCGCGCTGATCATCAGCGGACTTGCCGAAGGGATCGACGGCGTTTGCGCGGTGGGTGCCATTCAAAGCGGTAAAAATACGGTTGCCGTTGTAGGGTGCGGGTTGGATATTGCCTATCCCATGCACCACGGCAAACTGATGAGCCATATTGTCAAAACCGGAGGCGCCATTCTTTCGGAATATCCTCCCGGAACGCCGCCGACGCAGTATCATTTCCCGGTGCGCACCCGCATCATCAGCGGGCTTTCCCAACTCGTTGTGGTTGTGGAAGCCGGAATGCTCAGCGGTTCGCTCATTACCGCGCGGGAAGCGTTTGCCCAGGGCAAAAAGGTGTTTACCATTCCGGCAGACCCCGAAACGCACTCGGCGGACGGAAACAACAAACTCCTGCAAGGCGGCGCACAGGTTATTTTGGAAAGCCGCGATCTTATCGAGCGTTTCCGATATGTTTTTCAAAACAGACCGCTTGCAGAACGGATCAAACCGCTTCTCGGCGGAGCCGACCGGGCGGCATTGCGGGAATACGGCGTGATCGGGTTTGAGAATGTAGAATTACCGAAGCCCGCCTTTCCGAAAGCAACAAAAGAAAACACAAAAGCACCCGAACCAAAGAGCGAACCCAAAACACAGTCGGTCATTCCCGATGAGATCCTGCAATCGCTCGACAAAGTGCAACTCGCCGTCCTGGAGGCAATGCCGGACGACTGTCCCACCGTGCCCGAAAAGATCCGGACCGAGTATTCGCTCGGCGAGGTCATGGCGGCGCTCACCGTTCTGGAGATCTTGGGCATTGTCCGCAAATTGCCCGGTTCCATGTATGGAAAAACCTGAAAAACAGCAAACTTTTCAACAGCAACATTTTTGAACGACGAATGAAATAAAGATTACGATAAGAGAACACGAGAGAAGAAAGGAACAACCATGGCAAACAATCTGGTCATTGTGGAGTCCCCCTCCAAAGCACTTACAATCAAGGGGTATTTGGGAAGCAACTATAAAGTTATTGCTTCTGTCGGGCATGTGCGCGACCTTCCCAAAAGTTCGTTGGGGGTGGATATTGAAAACGGCTTTGCCGCACATTATATCAGCATTCGCGGCAAAGGCGACCTAATCAAAGAAATTAAGAAAGAGGCAAAGAACGCCGGCAAGATCTTTCTTGCAACCGACCCGGACCGCGAAGGAGAGGCCATTTCCTGGCACCTGGCGGCAACCTTGGGGATCCCGGTAGAAAAAACGCTGCGCATCTGCTTCAACGAGGTCACCAAAACCGCGGTTCGCGCGGCGATCAAAGCTCCACGCGCCATAGATATGAATCTGGTCAATTCCCAACAAACGCGTCGCATCATGGACCGTATCGTTGGTTATAAACTCAGCCCGTTGCTTTGGAAGAACGTCAAAAGCGGTTTGAGCGCCGGCAGAGTGCAGTCGGTCGCAGCGCGCATCATTGTGGAGCGCGAGGAAGAGATCCGCGCCTTCAATCCCGAGGAATACTGGACCATTGACGCGGTGCTTTCCACCGCCGAAGGCAAGAGCGTTCCGGTGCGTTTCTGGGGAACGGAAAAAGAAAAGATCCGCCTGACGAGCGAAGAGGAGACCATGAAGGTCGTTTCCGCCGTTGCGGGCAAACCCTATTCGGTCGCGGCAGTCCGTCGCGCCACCAAGCATAAGTTGCCGGCACCGCCCTTTACCACTTCCACCATGCAACAGGAAGCGGTTCGCAAACTCGGCTTCCAGTCCCAGCGCATTATGAAGGTCGCACAGGAACTTTACGAAGGCGTCAACCTCGGCACCGAACTTGGCGGCACACAAGGTTTGATCACCTATATGAGAACCGACTCGCTCCGCGTTTCCGAGGAAGCGCAGGAGAACGCAAGGGAATATATCCTCGGCAAATACGGCAAGGAATATTGCCCCGAAACCAAGCGCGTTTACCGCGCAAAAGCCGGCGCGCAGGATGCGCACGAGGCCATTCGCCCGGTTCGCGTCGATCTGGAACCGCAAAAGGTTCGCCGCGCGCTGACGAGCGATCAGTATAAACTTTACAAACTCATTTGGGAGCGGTTTATCGCAAGCCAAATGGAGTCTGCCACGCTGGAAACGGTCACGGCAGATTTCTCCTGCGAGAAATATTTGTTCCGCACCAGCGGCTATACCATTGCCTTCCAGGGCTATATGGCGGTTTACGAGGAGAGCGCGGAGGAACAGGTTGCTCCTGCCGACGATCTTACCGAGGTCAAAAACATCTGTCTGCCCAACCTGGCAAAGGGACAGGAACTTACGGTAGGCGAAGTCAGCCCGGCAAAACACTTTACCGAGCCGCCTGTCCGCTATAACGACGCCTCGCTGATCAAGACCATGGAGGAGCAGGGGCTTGGTCGCCCCAGCACCTATGCCACCATCATTTCCACCATTTTGGCAAGAGGATATGTCAAGCGCGAGGGCAAGGCCTTTGTGCCCACGCCCCTTGGGGAAGTGACCAACAAACTGATGAAAGAGTATTTCTCTTCGATCGTGGATTACAAGTTCACCGCCGAGATGGAGAACGAGCTGGACGGCATTGAAAACGGTCAAGCGACCATGGACCGTGTTTTGGAAACCTTTTGGAAAGATTTTTCCACTCAGCTCAAAGACGCCGAGGAAAAGATCGGCGATAAGACCATTGAGATCCCGCCGGAAGAAACCGATATCATCTGCGAAAAATGCGGCAGCCGTATGGTAGTGCGCAACGGGCGGTTCGGCAAATTTGCCGCCTGCCCCAACTATCCCGCCTGCCGGAACACCAAACCCCTGACGGCACAAAAACCGGAAGAGGAACCCGAAAAGGAAGAAAAAGAAGATAAGAAAGAAAAGAAACCGCCGCAGATCGTGCCGGATATGAAATGCGAAAAATGCGGTGCCGACCTGGTGCTCCGCACCGGCAAGTTCGGCAGTTTCTATGCTTGCGGTCGCTATCCGGAATGTGATTTCACCAAAGCAAGAATGCGCGATACCGGCATTCGCTGCCCCAAGTGCAACGCTCGTGTAGTGACCAAGTTTGGCAGAAAGCACACCATGTTTTATAGTTGCGAGCGCTATCCCGAATGCGATTTCTCGTCCTGGGATATGCCCACCACCGAGGTTTGCCCCAAGTGCGGCGGAATGCTCTTCCGCAAAAAAGGCAAAAACCTGCTGGTTTGCCATAACGAATCCTGCGGTTTCTCCCGCGAGGGTGAACCTGCCGCAAATGAATCGCAAAATTGAGCGCATCCATGAAATCGATCACCGTTTACGGCGCCGGTCTTGCCGGATGTGAGGCGGCATGGCAGGCGGCAAAGCGCGGCGTTGCGGTCAAACTTGTGGAAATGAAGCCGCAAAAGATGACTCCGGCGCACCATACCGCCGGATTTGCCGAATTGGTTTGCTCCAACTCTCTGCGGTCGGATAGTCTTTCCAACGCGGTCGGGCTGCTCAAAGAGGAAATGCGCCGGCTCGGTTCGCTGGTTCTGGAAGCGGCGGATGTCACACGCGTTCCTGCCGGTTCGGCGCTGGCGGTTGATCGGGAAAAGTTTTCGGCGTATATCAGCGACCGCATCCGTTCTCATCCGCTCATTACGGTTGAGGAGCGCGAGGCGAAAAGCGTGGAGCCGGAAGAGATCAGCGTGATCGCCACCGGCCCTTTGACCAGCGACGCTATGGCAAATTACATTGCCGGAGACCTTGGCTGCCCCGGCTTGCATTTCTTTGACGCCGCCGCGCCCATTGTGGATTTTTCCACGGTGAATATGGAAATTGCCTATTTTGCCTCCCGCTACGGCAAAGGCGACGCGGATTACCTCAACTGCCCCATGACCAAAGAGCAGTATGAAACCTTTTACGAAGCATTGATCTGCGCCGAGGAGGCACAGCTCAAAGAGTTTGATAAAAACTCACAAAAAGACCTCAAAGTATTTGAAGGGTGTATGCCGGTGGAAGTCATGGCCAAACGCGGACGTGACACATTGCGCTACGGACCGCTCAAGCCGGTGGGACTGTGTGATCCGCGTACCGGAAAAGAGGCGTATGCCGTTGTGCAACTGCGCCGCGAGAACCGCGCGGGCACCATGTTCAATCTGGTCGGATTCCAAACGCACCTGACTTTTCCGGAACAGCGGCGGGTATTCCGGCTGATCCCCGGTTTGGAGAACGCCGAGTTTTTGCGTTACGGCGTTATGCACCGCAATACCTATCTTTCTTC
>CAMOHW010000031.1 GCA_946615525.1 uncultured Clostridia bacterium
CTATGGTGCATGAACACGCTGAGCTTGCATGGATCTTGAATTGCTTTACCATGTTTGGGGAACTCTCCCGTATGACGCAGTTCAAAGATAAAAGCGCGCGCCATGCCGATAACATCAATGCAGGGCTGTTTACCTATCCCGTATTGATGGCGGCAGATATTCTGCTCTATCAAACCGATGTAGTCCCGGTGGGTATTGACCAGGTCCAGCATGTGGAACTCTGTCGCGATATTGCCAATCGGTTCAATCAAATCTATCCGGATACCTTTACTGTTCCAACGGCAATGCTGGCGAAAAACGGCAAAAAAATCATGTCGCTTGCCGATCCGGAAAAGAAGATGAGCAAATCCGATGAAAATCAAAATGCCGTAGTATATATTCTGGATGATCGTGATACAATAATCCGTAAGTTCAAGCGCGCGGTCACCGATTCGGGCAGTGAAATTCGATTTGATGCGCAAAAGCCGGGTGTCAGTAACCTCATCACCATTTATTCCTGCTTTACCGGAAAGAGCATTCCGGAGATCGAACGAGAGTTTGATGGGAAAGGGTATGGCGATTTCAAACTTGCCGTTGGTGAGGTCACGGCGGACGCGCTTGCCGGCGTTCAAAACCGTTACCGGGAGTTTTTGGGCGATAAAGCTCAACTGGAAGCGCAAATGAAACAAGGCGCCGAGGAGGCCTCCTGGTATGCGCGCCGCACGCTTTCCAAAGTGCAAAAGAAGTTGGGGTTTGTGCAACTCCGTTAAACAGAGAAAAGCTACATCTGTTCTTTTCCAAATGGGAAAAGCCGGAATGTAGCTTTTTTTGCGGAGGTGAAAAATTTGCCGATCCTTTTGTGGACTCTTGCAACCTATGCGGCAACGGTGGCGCTTTTTCCGGCGGTGATCGCTTTTTCCTGGCGCATTGGCGCTTTGGATGTTCCGGGGGAGCGGCGCAGGATCCATCAAACCAGTGTGCCGCGTATTGGAGGAGTTGCCGTTTTTTTCGTTTTTGTAATTGCGTCGCTTCTCTCCGGCGCGGTGAGCAGTTCGTTCCGATTTGCGCTTGCGGGCGCGTCGATCGTTTTTACTGTCGGCTTTGTTGACGATTTGCTTGAACTGCCTGCGTGGATCAAGTTTTTCTTTCAGGTCATTGCAACGGCATTCAGTGTTGGAGGAATGCAGAGCAAAACATGGATCGGTGCTTTTGCGTCTTTCTTTTGGATTCTTCTTTTGACCAATGCTCACAATTTGATTGACGGCATGGACGGTTTGTTTGCCGGAACCGCCATTTTGGAAAGTCTTGCGCTTGCGGCGGCATTTCTGTTGTTGGGGCTTTCCCCACTGCTTCCGCTCTTGTTGACGGCGACCTGTGCAGGATTTTTTTACTACAACCGCCCACCTGCGCGCATTTTTGCGGGTGATTGCGGATCGGGTAGTGTCGGCTTTTTGTTGGGCACACTCTCTTTGCCGCTTTTTGCCGAACAGAGTTGGAGTTTGGGATTTCTGGCGCCTCTTTTCATCCTGGCGTATCCGATCGCGGATGTTGTAACCACTGTTTTGCGCCGTAGCGTCCGCCGTCAATCGTTGTTTGCGGCAGATCGCGGGCATTTACACCATTTGCTCTTTGATCTTGGCTTTTCCAGCCGAAGCGCGTCAGGAGTGTTGCACGGGGTCAGCGCCTCGATCGCAATGCTCGGGGTGCTTCTTTTGCGCGTTGAGTTTGTCCCTTATGCCGCCGCGGTCAGTCTTTTATGCGTTGCGGTTTTGCTTTTTACCCGTCGGGCGCTCATGCGGCGCTCCGGGCGCGGAAATGTTGCAAATAACAGTTGATTTTTATAAAGAAATATGATAAAATATAGTTATCATAGCTATGAAGTGTAAATGGCTTACAAAAGGAGGCAGGGGAATGAGCATCTTCAAAAGGATCCTGCTTCTTTTTTGCGTTTTGGCAATTCTCCTTTTTTCGTTGTCTTCCTGTATGGGAGCATTGCTCCTTTCCGGTTCTTTATTGCCGCAAAGACAGAATGGAGCGCAGCCAAACATTCCAAGCGAAGAAAAGTTTGCCTATACGCTGACCGAAGCTGACAGGCAAACCGTTCTTGCCGATTTAAACGATCTTGAAAAACTGATCCTGGAGGAGCGATCTTCCAGCGAAACAAAGATCAATGCCGCTTGTGACAAGATGGAGGACTCCTACTATCACATTGCAACACAGACCGAACTCGCCTACATCTATCACTGTTTGGATAAGGCGGATACGGAAAAAAGTCAAGCATATCTCTATGCATCTGCCATGCAATCGGATCTCTATGCTGCCTACCAGACGACCTGCAAGCGGATCGACGCTTCGGATGCTCCCGGCAAGAGCATTTTCTTTGCAGATTGGAGCGAAGAGGATTTGGAGGAGATGCGAGGATATTCCGAGGAATATACCGAACTGGTTCAGGCAAACGATCGCCTTGTCGTAGAGTATCGCTCCCTTTCCAAAACCGAGCGCAAGACCCGCGCACCGGAGTTGTATTTGCAGATCGTCCGCAACAACAACCGCATTGCCGCACTTTACGGATATGAGAGCTATCCTGCGTATGCCTACGCAAAGATTTACCATCGCGATTATACGCCGGCAGATGCCGAACAAATTCATGTGGCGGTCAAATCGATCCTTTTACCTGCTTGTCAAACGGCCTTGCAAAAGTTTCAATCGGGGTATTCCGGTCTGACAGCCAAAGAGCGGGAAATCGTTCGTGCGCTGTTGGAAGGGGAATACAATGACGCGTGGAGCTTGCTCGGCGGTTATCTTGCTTCTTATTCCGACGAAGTAGAAGAAGATATGCGCAGTCTGTTTTTGCCCGACAATCACTTTTTGACCGACGCACAGAACGCCGATGCCGGTGCGTTTACCACTTATTTATACGATTATGAACAGCCCGTTTGCTATTTTGGCCCGGGATACCATGACGGATTTACCGTCATTCACGAATTGGGGCATTATTACAGTGCGCTCTTTTCGGAAAACAAAGTGCAAATGGATATTGCCGAAACGCAATCCCAGGCAAACGAATGGCTTTTCACCGCCTATTTGCAAAACACACAAAACAATCAAAACATTGCGCAAACCGTTTTGTATTATCAACTGCATTCTGCAATACAAACCATTGTTTTGGCATCTATCATTGATGAATTTGAGAAAAGCGTTTATCTTGATCCGCCCGCAAGCCCGGAGGAGCTTGACGCGCGTATGAGAGCGGTTTGCCAGGGCTATGGCGGCGTTGATGCAGTCAAAGCACAGTTTGCCGACCCTATGCAGTATTGGCGCGCCGTAACGCTGGAAAATCCCTGCTATTATATCAGCTATTCTTTTTCCATGCTGGCGGCAATCAATTTTTACGAATTGGCGACACGGGAGTATCCCGCGGCGCAAAGCGTTTATCTTGACCTTGCCGTTCTGGAACTGGAGGATGGAAAAACCTATCTCCAATGGTTGGAAGAGCAAAAGATGCACACACCGTTTGAAGAGGAGTATTATCAAATTATTGCCGCGCTTGTGGAATAAAAAAGAAAGGAGAACGCCATGTATCCCAACGAACTGTTTTGGAATATCGATTTTTACACCATTTTTATGGCGCTTGGTTTTTTTGCCGCAGTTGTTTTGTTCCGGTTTCTTGCCGATCGCGCAAAACTTTCGGCAAAAGTGCAAAACTTGTGTCTGGGTGCCGGCGTTGCTTCTATGGTGGGTGGATTCCTTTGTGCAGTGTTGTTCCAGGGGATCTACAATGCCATTGCCAGCGGAAAGTTCTCGCTCTCGCAGGAGACCGGTTCCACCTTTTATGGCGGTTTGATCGGCGGGGTTGCAACTTTTATCGGCGTGTATTTTCTTGCCGGTAGTCGGGTGCTTCCACAAAAGGGAATGGCAAAAGCCGGGCTTTCCGAAGTTCTCAATCTCGGTATTTGTTCGGTTGTTATTGCCCATGCGTTTGGCAGGATCGGGTGCTTGTTTGCCGGTTGTTGCCACGGGGCAATTACCAATGCTTGGTATGGCGTTTGGAATGCGACTTTGGGTGCAAAAACCGTTCCCATTCCACTGTTTGAATCGCTGTTTCTGTTTGCCCTGTGCGCCTTTCTTTGCTATGCGGCATTCCGCTTCAAAAAGAAACTGAACATTTCTTTGTATTTCATTCTGTATGGCATTTGGCGCTTTTTCATTGAATTTTTCCGGGGAGATGAGCGCGGGAAAACGATTGTCCCCTGGTTGACTCCTTCGCAGTTGATCGCGATTTTGTCGATCATTCTGGGCGGTATTTTGCTGTTCCTTGCTTTTCGAAAAGACAGGGAGGGCAAGGAAAATGAGTAATCGTGCTTTGCGCATTCTGTTTTGGCTCTCGGCTGCGCTTTTCGTCAGCATTTACATCTTTGATCCCACCAAACAAATTGTCGATCGACAAGTTCGGGAGCTTGCCAGAATGGCGATTTTGCGCATTTGTGCCATTCCGGCAATCATTTGCTGCATTCGCTTTTTGCACTTGCGCCTTACCGCACGCCCTCAAAAAAAGGATCTTCTGTTTTTCTTGCCGGCAATCGTTGTTGCTCTTGACAATTTCCCGTGGCTTTCTCTTATAGACGGAAGCGCCGCGTTTCGCGCCAGCGTGGCCATTTGGCTTTTGGTCATTCAGGTCATTGGCGTTGCCGTGATGGAGGAATTTGCTTTTCGCGGTGTGTTGCTTCCGCTTTTGCTGGAGCGTTTGGGTAGGACCAAGAAGGGAATGTGGTGGAGTATTCTCTTGTCCTCCGCCATTTTCGGTGTGATCCACTTTACCAATTTGATCGAAACGCCGAATCTTGCCGCAATCTTCATGCAGGTCGGGTATTCGACACTGATCGGTGCGCTTTGCGCGGTCCTGCTTTTGGGAACGGGCAACATTTGGTATTGTATTGCGGTACATACCGTATTCAATTTCGGAGGCGGCATCAATACTTACTTTACGGAAGGGACCGTTTGGGATTTGCCCACCGTTCTTTGCACCGCGTTGGTTTCGGTTGCCGTTTTCGGTTGGTATTTGTATTTGACTTTGAAACTGGATCCGGCGCGTCTGCCGACCTTTCAAAGAAAACAAAAAGAAGAAAAGGATGGTGAGGAGAATGCCTGATTCGGTTTTGGAAACCATCGAAAAATTGCGTGCAAAACTCTTGTATCACGCAAAGAAATACTATGTGGACGACGCGCCCGAAATCTCGGACTACGACTACGACATGATGTATGCCGAGTTGTTGCGTCTGGAAGCCGAGCATCCCGAATATGACGATCCCGCCTCTCCTACCCACCGCGTGGGCGGAAAACCGCTGGATAAGTTCGGCAAGGTCACGCACACCGTGCAAATGAATTCGCTTTCGGATGTATTCTCCTTTGAAGAACTGGACGAGTTTTTGGATCGCGTAGCCGAAACTGTCAAAGAGCCGGTTTATTCGGTCGAGCCCAAAATTGACGGCCTTTCGGTTTCGCTCCATTACGAAAACGGCGTTTTCACCCTGGGTGCAACGCGCGGAGACGGCTTTGTCGGCGAGGATGTTACGCAAAACCTGAAAACCGTGTTCTCCATTCCCATGCGCCTGCCCGAACCGCTGACATTGACGGTGCGCGGCGAGGTCTATATGCCGCGGGCGAACTTTGAAAAACTCAACGCGGCAAGAGAGGCGGCAGGGCAAAGTCTGTTCGCCAATCCGCGCAACGCGGCGGCGGGCTCTTTGCGCCAACTCGATCCCAAAATCACCGCCGAGCGGCGATTGGATATTTTCGTGTTCAATTTCCAGGAAGGGAACCTGTGGCAGGATGGCCGTAGCCCTGCTTCCCATACCGAAACGCTGAACCGCTTGCGCGAACTCGGTTTTCATACTTTGGAAGAAACTGCCGTTGCAACTACTTCCGAAGAAATTGTCAACCGCATCAAAGCGCTTGGACAACTGCGGCAGAATTTGCGTTATGATATTGACGGCGTCGTCATCAAGATCGATCATCTTGCCGATCGCAAACTGCTTGGCGAGGGAACAAACACGCCGCGCTGGGCGGTTGCCTATAAGTTTCCGCCGGAGCAGAAGCAAACCAAACTTTTGGACATTGCCATTGCCGTGGGACGTACCGGCGTATTGACGCCGACCGCTGTTTTGGAGCCGGTCACACTTGCCGGAACCACCGTTTCCCGCGCTACGCTCCATAATGCCGAGTTCATTTGGGAAAAGGATATTCGCATTGGCGATATCGTTACCGTTCAAAAAGCGGGCGATATCATTCCCGAGGTCGTCTGCTCTCATTCCAACCTGCGCGTTGGCGAGATCCCGAAGTATCAAATGCCAAAAGTCTGCCCATCCTGCGGGGAACCGGTCTTTTATGACGAAGACGAAGGTGCCGCAACACGCTGCACCAACAGCGCTTGTCCGGCGCAACTTTCGCGCGGGATCGAGCATTTTGCATCCAAGGACGCCATGAATATTGAGGGCATGGGTCCGCAGGTGGTGGAGGCACTTTTGAATGCGCACCTCATTTCGGACGCGGCGGATCTTTACCGCCTGCAAGCGCCTGAGATCGCAGATCTTGACCGTATGGGCGAGAAATCAGCGGAGAATCTGATCGCCGCCATTGACCGTTCACGGGGAGCAGGGCTGGAACGCCTGATCTACGCGTTGGGCATTCGCAATGTCGGCGAGGTCGCCGCGGCGGAACTGGCGCAACATTTTGGAACATTGGAGGCCTGTATGCAGGCAACCAAAGAGGAACTTTGTTCGCTTTCGGATTTTGGCGAGATTACGGCGGACTGCGTGGTCAATTTCTTCACCCATCCGCAAAACATTGACCTTTGCCGCCGTTTGATGGATGCCGGACTTTTGACCACACCGGTCAAATTGCCGACATCCGACCGGCTTGCCGGCTTGACTTTTGTGCTTACCGGAACGCTCCCGACCATGAGCCGCGACGAGGCAAGCGAGCGCATCAAAAATGCGGGCGGCAAGGTTTCCGGCTCGGTTTCATCCAAAACAAACTATGTTGTGGCAGGGGAGGCGGCCGGCTCCAAACTGACCAAGGCGCGTGCCTTGAATGTCCCGGTCATCACCGAGGAAGAGTTGCTTCAAATGTTGCAATAAAGAATAAAAAAGCGGCTGAACAGCCGCTTTTTTATTCCTCTGCAAATCCGCGTCCATGAACCTCGCGGATTTTTGTTACCGTCAAAAAGGCGTCGGGATCGGTTTTTCGGATCAGTTCGGTGGCTTGGTGGAGTTTGCGGGGGTGCAAAATACAAAGAACGCCCTTCTGCTTTTTCTCCAAATGCCCGGTTTCGATCATGGTCATGGTAACACCAACATTCAAAGAGCGTAAAAGCACTTTCCGCAGTTCTTCATAGCGCTCGGAAATTACAAAGAGTTGCACCTGTGCCTTGCCGACAAGAATGACCTGCTCGATCAAAATGGATTCCAAAATCAAAAGTAACAGTCCCGGCAGTGCTTGCTGCGGATACCAGAATGCCTGAGCACCAATGACCAAAACGCCAAGAAGATTCACCATCCAGGAAATGGGAAGCCCAAACCAGCGATGGGCGATCAGGGCAATGATATCCATTCCTCCTGTCGAGGAGCCAACGCGCATGGTCAACCCCATGCCAACACCAATAATCAGTCCGGCGCAAATGGCGGCAAGCGTGGCGTCGTCGGTCAAAGCGCCAATATTGGGGATTCGTTCAAATCCCGCCAAAAAGAGGGGATACAAAATCGAACCCGCAATGGTGGTCAGGAAAAAATGTTTTCCAAGCACAAAAAAACCGAGCAACAGTAAAATAAGATTCAAAAGCAAAATGGCAACGGCAGGGTCAAAACCGGGAAAAGCATGGTGCAGGGCAATGCCAATGCCGGTAGTTCCATCCGAAAGAATGTTGTGGGGAAGAATGAATGCGGCAACGCCGAACGCCAACAGTGTGTTTCCCAAAAGGATACACACACAAACCAAGATCCAGCGTTTCCAATCTTGCTTTTTCTTCATAAAACACCGCCTTTTTATTAAGGAATCTCACCGATAGTATGCAGCGATTTTTGCACGATTAATAACAGTATTCGCGGTTGTCGGTCATTTCAAAGACCCGGCAACTCCAATAGTTCGGATTTTTTTCGTTTTACTTGTATTGTGGCTGAAAATGTGATATGATAATAATAGAAATTGATCTGCCTGCTTAGCGCTTTTGAAAAGGAGATTGAATATGCTCAAAAGAATCCTGTCGTTGTTCTTGCTCGTGGCAACTGTTTTGGGCTTGTTGGCTTCCTGCAATCCGTCCAATGGAGGAGGAGCAAATAACGACCCGGATGAAGAACCCGAAAGATCCGGTCCTTATTTGATGGTCAACGGCGTTGACATTTCAAAATTTTCCATTTTGAAAGAATATAGCGAGTATAGCGAGATCTATCAGAGTATCGGAGATAC
>CAMOHW010000032.1 GCA_946615525.1 uncultured Clostridia bacterium
CGCCGTGCGTCATAATGATGGCACCGATCATACGGGTGGAAACGCCCCAGGAGGGTTGGAAGGGATAGCGAATGGTGTTGTCGCGCCCGGTAAAGGCAATGTCAAATGCTTTGGCAAAGCCGTCGCCAAAGAAGTGGGAGGTGCCGCCTTGCAGGGCAACGCCGTTGTGCATCATGGGTTCAATGGTGTAGGTTTCTACCGCGCCGGCAAACTTTTCTTTTTCGGTCTTTTGCCCGGTGTAGGCGGGAATGGCGAGCGATTCAGCGTAAAAATCGCGGTAAACGCCCAGCATCCGGCGGGTTTCTTCACGCGCCTCCTCCTCGGTCTCGTGCATGGTGTGACCTTCCTGCCAAAGGAACTCGGAGGTCCGCAGGAACGGGCGGGTGGTCTTTTCCCAACGCACCACATTGCACCATTGGTTATAGAGCTTGGGCAGATCGCGGTAAGATTGAATCACGTTGCGAAAATGCTCGCAAAACAGCGTTTCGGAGGTCGGGCGCACGCAAAGACGCTCGGCAAGTTGGTTCTCGCCGCCGACAGTCACCCAGGCGCATTCGGGGGCAAACCCTTCTACGTGGTCCTTTTCTTTTTGCAAAAGACTTTCGGGGATAAACATAGGCATATAAACATTCTCATGCCCCAGCGCCTTAAAGCGGGCGTCCAGATCGCGCTGGATCGCTTCCCAAATCGCGTAGCCGTAGGGGCGAATGACCATACAGCCCTTCACGCCGGAGTAGTCGGCAAGCTCTGCCTTTTTGACTACGTCGGTATACCACTGGGCAAAATCTACATCCATAGATGTAATTTGCTCTACCATTTTTTCATTCTTTGCCATGCTAAAAAAATCCTTTCCAATTGGCTTACCATAATATTATAATCCCCCCGCGGCGTTTTGTCAAGAGCCGCAGGGGGAAACGGACAAGTTTTTGAGAAGGGATTTTCGCGCAGAACTTTATCGCGCGGGAATGCGGCGCGGCGAGCGTTCTTTTTCCTGTTCACGTTCGGCGGAACGGTATTTTTTTGCAATGGCAAAGGCGGCGGCTTTTCCGCTTTCGGCGGCAATGGGCAACCCTCCCGGCGCGCGTTGCCATTGGCAGGCAAAGCGCAGGTTTTCAATGCCGGGGACGCGCCCATCCACCAGTGCCGGGAGCCGGCCCGCACCAAACAGAAAACTCATAAAGGAGCCAATCTCTGCGCCGGTAAAGCGCCGGTAGGTTGCCGGAGTCCAGATATCCAAACAGTAAATGCGCCCTTCCAGCACCGGAAACTTTTGCAAAAGCACCTCCAAAACCAGCGTGGCAATTTCGCGCTTTTTTCGGCGGTAGGCAAAGGGGTCGTTCCGCAAATCGATCGACCGGCGAGCGGCGTCTTCACCGCAGGGAAGCATGACCTGCAACACCGTTCTTCCGGCCGGCGCGGCGGTCAGGTCGTGTGAGAACTCGCGCAAAAGAATGGATTTGGAGCCAAGCCGGAAGGCAAGAGCCGGGGGCAACTCCCAAACATAATCGCCGCGAAAAGGAAGCGCCGCGCGGTCGCAGGCAAAGGCGCAATGATAGGCGGAAAAGCGCGAAAGCCGAGGGCTGTAATACTGTTTAGCAAACGCTTTTGTCATGGGCATTCCCAAAAGATTCGGGAACGCTACGGCAGGGTCGATCGTCAAAATGATCTCGTCGGCGCGTGCTTTGGTCCCGTCTGCAAAACGGACGCCGACGGCGCGCCCATCTTCCAGGTCAATGCCAACGGCTTCCTTATTCAGCAGCAGTTCTCCGCCCAAATCGCGAAAATGACCCGCCATTCGTTGTGCCATGGGGAGAGATCCGCCAACGGGAAGATCGGCGTTCCCACTGCAAAAATGCGCCATGACCGACAACAGCGCCAGAGCCGAGATCTGATCCGAAAGGAAAGAGGTCAAAAACGAGCGGATGAGGGGATGATGAAATCTTCTTGCCAGGTCCCCGGTGGTCATTCGATAGGCGCGCAAAATGGGAAGACTGCCCGAAAGGACCGATGCGACGTTCAGCCCTCTGTTTTTGCGAGGACCGCCGATTCCGAAAGCGTCCTGCAAAAAGCGCACCGCGCGCGAAAGCCGCCGGATTTCCCGTTTGTCGGCAGGGGAAAGTTCCAAAAGGTCACATTCCACGCGGTTCCAGTTCCGAAAGAGAGAGAGCGTTTGCCCCTCGTATTCGCAGGTGTAGAGCGATTCCGGACGATAGATCGGAATGTTATCGCCCAAAGCGCCAAGATCCTCCCAAAGTTCATAAAGCGGGGATGAGGTGTTGGTGCCGGTCAGCCAGTGGATGCAGTTGTCGATCCAGTATTCCCCGCGCCGCCATCCGGTCAGATTGCCGCCGGGGGTAGGGAGTTTTTCGCAAATGACGGCGCTATGCCCCGATTTTTGCGCGTAAATGCCGGCGGAAAGCCCCGAAACGCCACCGCCGATAATAAGAAGGTCAGCCATAAGAAACTCCTTTCTTCTTTTTCGGTATTTTTTCCGAAAATATGAAAAAATATACATTCAAAATACAAACGAAAATCGACAAAAAACCCCAATTCATAAACGAATAAAATATGTATATATTCATTATTTGTGAATAAGAAAAAAGAACAAAACCACATAAAACCGGTTATAAACGCCTCAAATACAGATAAATGTTGTGAAAATAGACAAAAACAGACCCCTTCGATTGTATTTTTTATTCAAAATGTAAAAATGCAAAAATATTCAAAAAATCTATTGACAAATGGATATTTATGCGCTATAATGGCAACATCACAGGAACAGAACACGGGGGAATCCCCGAAAAACCCCCTGCGAAAAATAAAAACCAATCCAATATGGAGGAAACAAATCATGAAAAAGATTCTCTCTCTCACACTGGCAGTGCTGATGCTTGTCGGCTGCCTGGCCGCTTTTGCTTCTTGCGGAAATCAAAAGACGCTCTATGTTTACACCAACGCCGGATTCGCACCGTTTGAGTACCTCAACGAAAAAGGCGAAGTTGTTGGCGTTGACATTGATGTTATGAACGCCATAGGCAAGGAACTCGGCTACAAAGTCATCATCAACGACATTGATTTTGACAACATTCTTACCGAAGTTGCAAAGAATGAGTTTGCAGTCGGCGCCGCCGGCATGTCCAAAAAGGCAGAACGTGACGAAGTAGCTCTTGCTTCCAACGTTTATGCAACCTCTCAACAGTATGTAATCGCTCCTGTAGGTTCTTTCGCTGAGGGTGCAACCGTTACGGTGGAGCAAGTTCTTGCACTCGGCAACGGAAAAGTCGGTGTTCAGCAGGGAACAACCGGTCAATACCTGGTAGAAGGCGATGAAGAAGAGAATGCCGATCAGACCATTCTGTATAAGAATGCGATCATTGCAAGCCAGGATATCGGTTCTACGGTTGCCGCCGTCGTTATCGACGAACTGCCTGCAAAACAGATCTCCGGTGCGTCCGGCAACCTTGCTTGCTGGAAGATCGACGCCGAGATGGAATCCTATGTTCTGTATTTCAACTTGAAGGCTACCGATCTGGTTGAACAGGTGAACAAGATTCTTGACAAGATGATCGCTGACGGAACGATCGACCAGTATATCGTTAACCACAGCAGCGGAAAATAATTTTGAATAAAGGGTAAGCAAAATGTCTTTTCTTGAAAAACTTGCTTACGCTTGGGAACTCCGGGGCTTGTTTGCACAAAGCCTCGGAATTTCCTTGCTTATAGCACTCGGAGCAGTTGTCATCGGCTTTGTCATCGGCGTTCTTCTGGCGGTCATCCGCATTGCTCCAAAGACAAATCCCGTAGTAAAAGTGCTGGATGGATTTGCCCAACTTTACATCACGATCATTCGCGGAACGCCGACGATGGTGCAACTGCTGATCATGTATAGTTCCATCCTGGTCGTTTTCAAATACCTTGGGACCAACCTGCTGGTGCCCATCATTGCATTTGGAGTCAACAGCGGGGCATATATGGCGGAAATCATTCGTTCCGGCATCAACTCGGTAGATGTCGGGCAAATGGAAGCCGGACGCAGTGTTGGACTTTCCTGGGTCACCACCATGCGGAAGATCATCATTCCCCAGGCGATCAAAGTTGTTATTCCTACTATTTTTAACGAGATCATCATTTTGGTCAAAGAAACCTCGGTCGTCAGCGTGATCGCATTGAGAGCGGGCGGCAACCAGGTATGGGACTTGATGGGTCTTGTCAGCAAAATGGCAACGGCAAAACCGGCGGTTTACAACACCTTCTTGTATATTGGCGCGCTGATTTATCTGACGGTCGTTTTGCTTTTGACGTTCCTGCAAAAAATGCTTGAAAAGAGGATGAAGAAAAATGAACGATAAACCGTTGATCAGTATCAAGGGCCTCTACAAGTATTTTGACAAGTTGCAGGTGCTCAAAGGTGTTTCGACCGAGATCAAAAAGGGCGAAAAAGTAGCCATTATCGGTCCTTCGGGAAGCGGAAAATCCACCATGCTCCGGTGCATCAACCTTTTGGAAAATCCCACCTATGGAGAGATTTGGTTTGAGGGCAAATTGCTCACGCCCATCGATCCGTATTTGCATTTTGATGTCATCAAGCTTTCCAACACCTATCAAAAGCAACTGGAGCAATACCTTGTCGAGCATCCGGACGCCGACCCTGAAGCGGCGAGTGAGGCCGTCATTGCCGACATCAAGAAGAATGACCTGCTCAAAAAGAACGAGGGCGGGGCATATCGCAAAGCCATTAAAGCACTTTTTCAGGAGAACTTTCAAAATGTGGACATCAGCCGGCGCGATATCGGCATGGTGTTCCAGCATTTCAACCTGTTCAATAACCTGACGGTCATGCAAAACCTGACGCTTGCGCCGGTGGAACTGAAACTCAAAACCAAAGAGGAAGCCGAGGCCCGCGCCCTGGAACTTCTCACACGCATCGGGCTTGCGGATAAAGCCAACGTTTATCCTTCCACCCTTTCGGGCGGTCAGAAACAGCGTATCGCCATTGTTCGCGCGCTTGCCATGAATCCGAAGGTCATGTTGTTTGACGAGCCGACCTCCGCACTCGACCCCGAAATGGTCGGCGAGGTGCTGGATCTGATCAAGCAACTTGCCGATACGGGTATGACCATGGTCATCGTTACGCATGAAATGGGCTTTGCCCGCGAGGTCGCAGACCGGGTACTCTTTATGGACGGCGGCATCATTGCCGAGGAAGGCAAGCCGAAGGAACTGTTTGCCAACCCGCAAAATCCGCGCACCAAAGAGTTTTTGAGCAAAGTTCTGTAAAGAAAATTGAAACAGCAAACAGAGGATTTCCGACTTTGGAAACCCTCTGTTTTTCTTTTCGAGCAAAATCGCTTGATTTTGCTTGCATAAATTGATATAATATAGGGGATGAAAACAGAGCAAGAACCGGAAGAAAGGATTTTTTAATATGGCAAACAAACTTCCAAAGCGCTCCGAGGTCCGCGTAGAAGATACCTGGAACCTTGCCGATATTTTTCCGAGCGACCAGGCGTGGCTTTCCGAATACGAAGCATTGCAAAACACTCCCGCGGCAGTCACCGCCCACAAGGGAACGCTGGGCAAAAGCGCAAAAGACCTGCTCTCCTGGTTTACCGAGCAGGACGCGCTCTCGGTTCGCCTGACCAAGTTCTACGGCTATGCGAACTGTAAGAGCGATGAGGATACCGGTAACGGCACCTACCAGGATTTTCGTGCCAAAGCCATTTCCACAGTGGTCGCCATCAGCAGCGCGGCGTCCTTTGCCGTCCCCGAGATCATGGAGATCGATGAGGATACGCTGAACGCCTTTTACAAGGCGGAACCGGCTTTGAAGACCTATCGCCGACCGCTGGATCAGATCCGCCGCCGCAAGGCGCACATTCTCTCGCCCGCCGAGGAAAAACTGTTGGCATCGGCAGGGGAAATGGCAAACGCGCCCGAGCAGATCGGCAGTGTTCTGCGCGATGCGGACATGACCTATCCCGATGTAGTGGATCGCGAAGGGAACACCCACACGCTGACCGACGGAACGCTGGTCCCGTTGCTGATGTCCCCCGATCGCGAACTCCGCAAAAACACCTTTCAAACCTACTACAAGCGCCTGGGCGAGTTCCGCAACACCATTGCCGCAACGCTGGACGCGCAATTCCGCCAACTCAAGTTTTATGCAAATGCCCGCGCTTATGGCTCTACCATCGAGGCATCGTTGGACGCTACAGAGGTACCTGTGTCGGTTTATCTCAATCTGATCGAGGCGGTGCATGGCAATCTTGCAAAAATGTATCGCTATGTTGCCCTGCGCAAAAAGATCATGGGCGTTGATGAACTGCACATGTATGATGTCTATCCCCCCATCATTCCGGACGCGGATGCCAAAATCTCCTTTGCGGATGCCAAACAAACGGTTTTGGAGGCGCTTGCCGTTTTGGGCGAGGACTATACCGCGCTTCTGCGGCAGGGGTTTGAAAACCGCTGGATCGATGTTTACCAAAATGTTGGCAAACGCGGCGGCGCCTATTCCTCCGGCAACAGCTATCCGCACCCCTACGTCCTGCTCAACCACAAGGACAATTTGGATAGTATGTTTACCCTGGCGCACGAGATGGGGCACGCCTTGCACAGCTACCATTCCTGCAAATATCAGCCCACCTGCACCTCGGATTATGTTATTTTCGTTGCCGAGGTTGCTTCCACTTGCAATGAGGTTTTGCTTATGCGCCATCTTCTCGGCAAAACCACCGACAAAAAACAGCGGGCATATCTCATCAATCATTTTTTGGATCAGTTCAAGGGCACCGTCTATCGTCAGACCATGTTTGCCGAATTTGAACTGACCATGGGCAAAATGACCGAGCAGAACGAAACGCTGACTGCCGACGCGCTCAGCGAAAAATACCTTGCCCTCAACAAGCTCTATTTCGGCAAGGACATGATTTCGGATGATGAAATTGCACTGGAATGGGCGCGCATTCCGCACTTTTTCTACAACTACTATGTGTTCCAGTATGCCACCGGTTTTTGCGCCGCGGTCGCCATTGCCAACCGCATCCTCAAAGAGGGCGAGAGCGCCGTTGCCGATTACAAAAAGTTCCTGTCGGGCGGCAGCAGCGCCGATCCCATTACCCTGCTCAAAATTGCCGGAGTGGATATGTCCTCGCCGGAACCGATCAACAGCGCGCTGGAACTGTTTGGCGATCTATTGGACGAATTGGAAGCTTTGATTTGAAAAAACAAACTTTTTTGGCAATTTTTTCACAAAACCCCTTGATAATTCTTTCTATTTATGATATAGTAATTGAGGATTTTTTATTTTTATACCGAAAGGAATGAAAGCAATGACCTACAACAAGAAATCAATCGAAGATGTTGAGATCAAAGCCGGTCAAAAAGTGTTTGTCCGTTGCGATTTCAACGTTCCCATGAAGGATGGCGTTATCACCTCGGATAAGCGCATCGTCGGCGCGCTTCCCACCATCAAATATCTGATGGAGAAAGGCGCAAAGGTAATCCTTTCCTCCCATATGGGCAAACCGCACGCCATTTTTACCCCCAATTTCAAGTTGGATAAAAAGGAGCAAAAGAAGATCGACGCTCTGCCCGAGGGCGAGCGCGAGGCCGCAACCGCCGAGCTCAAAGAGAAGGCGCTGAAAAACGACCCCAAAAAGTTCACCCTCAAACCGGTTGCCGACCGCTTGAACCAGGAACTGGACGGCAAGGTCGCTTTTGCAACCGATATTATCGGTGAGGATGCAAAAGCCAAGATCGCCGCTATGAAGGACGGCACCTGTGTTCTCATTGAGAATGTTCGCTTTGACGCGCGCGAGACCAAGAATGATGCCGCATTCGCAAAAGCACTGGCAGATCTTGCCGGCGAGGGTGGACTGTTCGTCAACGATGCGTTTGGAACGGCGCACCGCGCTCATGCTTCTACCGCCGGCGTTGCCGATTATCTGCCTGCCGTTTGCGGCTACCTGATCCAAAAAGAGATCAGCATTATGGGCAAGGCGCTGGAAGATCCGGCCCGTCCGTTTGTTGCCATTCTGGGCGGTGCAAAAGTTTCGGATAAGATCGGCGTCATCAACAGCTTGATCGAAAAGTGCGATACCCTTATCATCGGCGGCGGCATGGCTTACACCTTCTTTGCCGCAAAGGGATATACTTACGGCACCTCCATTTGCGAGACCGATAAGATCGACCTTGCCAAAGAGATTATGCAAAAGGCAAAAGACAAGGGCGTCAACTTCCTGATTCCGGTTGATAATGTGATCGGTCGCGACTATGCCGAAGATACCGTTTTCATGCGCATCTATTCCAATGCGATCCCCGACGGTTGGATGGGTCTTGACATTGGTCCGGTTACCCGCGAACTGTTTGCAAAGACCATTCAGGGCGCCGGAACGGTCGTTTGGAACGGCCCGATGGGCGTTTCC
>CAMOHW010000033.1 GCA_946615525.1 uncultured Clostridia bacterium
TTTGCTATGAAACTCAATCTTCCCAACAAACTCACCGTCCTGCGCCTGATTTTGGTGCCGGTCATTCTGGTCTTTACCATTCTGCCCTACTCCATTTGGGCAAATCTTTTGGCGTTTGCCGTGTTCGGCATTGCCTCGCTGACCGATATGCTGGACGGCAAAATTGCCCGCAAATATCACCTGATCACCGACTTCGGCAAATTTTTGGATCCCCTTGCCGATAAGTTTATGGTCATTGCCGCCGTGTTCGGGCTGGTCTGCCGCGGCTTCCAGCAAAACGATCCGTGGCTTTTCTGGGTGTTTATGGTCATGCTGATCGTCACCATCTTCCGCGAACTTGCCGTGGCGTCCATTCGTCTGGTGGCTTCCACCACCGGCGGCGTAGTCGTTCCCGCCAATATGCTGGGCAAGATCAAAACCGTTTCGCAAATGGCGTGCATCCTGCTCGGTCTTTTGGAGCCGGTGGTCTATGACCTGATCGGTCGCGCCGCTCCCAACTTCTCCTATCTGGGCATCTATTGGGCAACTTATATCACCGCCGCGGTGGCCATTGTCTTCACCGTCATTTCGGGCGTTGTCTATCTGAAAGCATATTGGAAGTATCTGGATCCGCAAAAATGATCCAAAAAATCGCTCTTTTTTGAAAAAAAGCCAAAAAAGAGTGAAAAACCCCTTGCAAAACAGCCAAAAATCGTGTAAAATAAGATGAACAAACCAAGTTTTATATATCTTTTCCGGAGGTAACTTATGGTAGTAGCAGGCGATTTTAAGAACGGTATTACTTTTGATGACGGTCAGGGCAATGTCCTGCAGGTCGTTGAGTTCCAGCACGTCAAACCCGGTAAGGGCGCGGCGTTCGTTCGCACCAAACTGAAAAATGTCATTTCGGGCGCAGTGGTTGAAAAGACCTTCAGCCCCACCGACAAATTTGAGAACGCTTACATTGAGCGCAAGGATATGCAGTATTCCTACGACGACGGCGACCTTTACCACTTTATGGACACCGAAACCTGGGAAGAAACCTTGATCGCGCATGATAAAGTCGGCGATAACTTCCGCTTTGTCAAAGAGGAAATGATGTGCAAAATCATCTCCTACAAGGGCAACGTGTTCGGCGTTGAGCCCCCCACATTCGTGGAACTTGCCGTTACGCATACCGATCCCGGTTTTGCCGGCAACACCGCAACCAACACCCTCAAACCCGCAACTCTGGAAACCGGCGCTGAAATTCGCGTTCCGCTTTTCATCAACGAGGGCGATGTCCTGAAGATCGATACCAGAACGGGAGAATATCTCTCTCGCGCATAATCAGTTCGGGGAAGCAACGCTTCCCCGTTCCTTGTTACATACAAACACAAGAAAGGGATGGTGAAAACAATGAAACTCACCGAAAAAGCGTCCTATATCAAGGGACTTGTAGAAGGCATGGAACTGGATACCAACACCAAAGAGGGCAAGGTGATTGCCGCCCTGTTGGATTTGACCGAGGAACTTGCACAGGCAGTTTCCGATATTCAGGAAGATATTGAGGAGATCGACAGCGACCTCCAGGAGCTCCAGGACTACGCCGAAGAACTGGACGACGATCTTGCCGATGTAGAGGATTACCTTGCCGGCGAGGACGGCGACGAAGAAGATGACGACGCGGATGACGAGGACTGCGACGGCGATTGCGAGAATTGCAGCGGTTGCGACGATACCGAGTATTACGAAATCGTTTGCCCCTCCTGCGGCGAAACCGTCTGCTTTGACGAATCCCTCGACCCCGAAAATCTGACCTGCCCCGCTTGCGGCGAAAAGTTTGGCTGCATCGTTGCGGAAGATGACTACAAAAAGATGGAGAAGGACGAAAAATAAGGGGGAAAGACCTTGAGGGGAGGGAAAAACTTTTTGCAAAAAGTTTTTCCCTCCCCTCAATCTCCCCTTCCTTTTCAAAAACTCCGAAACAAGGTTTTCGGAGTTTTTGAAAAATGATAGAATCAACCGCTCCGGATGAGAAAAGGAGAATTGAAAAATGCCCAAAATGAATTTGGATTGGAAAACCGCCTACGCCTTTATTGAGGACGCCTTTGTTGGCGTAGGAGTGCCGCGCGAGGACGCAAAAATTTGCGCCGACGTCCTTCTGGAAAGCGACAAACGCGGCATTGAATCGCACGGGTGCAACCGCTTTAAGCCCATTTACATCGACCGCATCAACGACGGTATCCAAAACCCGGTCACCAACTTTGAGATTGTGACCGAAACCCCCACCACTGCCGTTGTGGACGGACACAACGGCATGGGACAGGTCATTGGCTACCGCGCCATGCGCCTTGCCATGGATAAGGCAAAACAATACGGTATGGGAATGGTTGCCGTTCGCAACTCCTGCCATTACGGCATTGCCGGCTACTACGCAAGTATGTGCACCAAAGAGGGCATGATCGGTATGACCGGAACCAACGCCCGCCCCTCGGTTGCCCCCACCTTCGGCGTAGAGGGAATGTTTGGCACCAACCCGCTGACCATCGGGCTGCCCACCGACGAACCCTTTGACTTTTTGATCGACTGCGCTTCCAGCATCACCCAAAACGGCAAAATCGAATACTATGCCCGCACCGGCGAGCCGGTCCATCCCGGAACCGTGATAGATTCCGACGGAAACGCCGTAGAGGGCGACGCAAAAGAGGCGCTTGCCAAAATCCGCAACGGAACGGCGGCATTGACCACCCTGGGCGGAATTGGCGAGGCGCTGGGCGGCTACAAGGGCTACGGATACGCCATGGTGGTGGAAATCCTCTCCGCTGCTCTCTGTGACGGTGCCTTCGGAAAGGCGCTGGACGGCAAGGACGCCGACGGCAAAAAGGCGCCTTACCACCTGGGGCATTTCTTCATTGCCATTGACACGAATCATTTTTTGGGCGAGGCGGCGTTCCGCAAAAAGGCGGGCGACATTCTGCGCGCCGTCCGTGCCTCCAAAAAGGCGCCGGGCGCCGACCATATTTACACCGCCGGCGAAAAAGAATACCTCATTTGGCAGGACCGCAAAGACAAGGGCGTTCCCATTAACGAATCGGTCCAACAAGAAATGGTAAAAGTCCGCAACGACTTGGGGCTTAACCAATATATCTTCCCCTGGGAGAAATAAAAGCAAAAAAAGAGAGCAAATTTTTGCTCTCTTTTTTTATTTTGCCGCTATTTGCAAGACCCAGTAAACAGCACCGTAAATGCCGCCGGCAAGGGTGCCGTAAAGCAGGACCGGTCCCGCAACGGTAAAGATTTTTGCGCCAACCCCCAGCACAAGTCCCTCGGCATGGCTGTCAATCGCCGGAGAGGCGACCGCGTTGGCAAACCCGGTAATGGGGACCAGCGTTCCCGCACCAAAGAGTTTGGCAAGCCGGTCAAATACACCGATGCCGGTCAGCAGAATCGCCGTAAAAATCAAAATGACCGAAACGGTGGTCGCCGTTGTTTCCTCGCTCAAACCGACCGCCCGCAAAAAGAGTTCGCGCAAAAGTTGCGCCAGCGTGCAAATGATGCCGCCGCCCAAAAAAGCAAACAGGCAGTTTTTTGCGCATTTGGTTGCCGGCGCGTGCGCCTTGACCAGTTTTTCATATCGTTTTGGCTCAATTTCCATTTTCTCCGCCCTCCTCTTTTTTTGTTAGTTTTCCGGTTTTTGCCGCTTTTATGTATCCTCCGGCTTGACTTTTCAACGCTTTCGTGCTACAATGGCGTTGACGGAACACGCTTTATTTTTTCAAAAAGGAGAGTTTTCGCTATGACCTGGGAAGAATTTTTGGAATCGGCACGCACGGTTGGCTCCGCCGCAGCGCAAACCATTGGCAAGGCGACCGACGCCGCCGCTCTGCGCATCAAGATCGCCAATGCCGAGGCAAAACTCAAAGCCGCCTACACCGAGTTCGGTAAAACCGCTTACCTGCACTTTACCGCCGATCACTCCGACCCGCAGATCCTTGCCGATCAGGTCAAAAAAATCGCCACCCTGGAAGCCAATTTGCAAAAATTAAAGGAACAATAAAAAGTGCCGAGCCGGAAAACCGGCTCGGCGTTTTTTTGTTTTATTTTTGATCGTTCGGTTTGAGGACGATGGGTTCGTTTTCGCTTTCAAATTGTTTTACACATTGCCGCACCAAATACAAAATCTGTCCGTTGATGGAGCGCCCCTCATATTCGGCAATATATTTGATTTTTTGATGCAGTTCCGGGTCAATTTCAATGCCCAAATGCTTGTTGGCTTTGTTTCTCATAGATTCTCCCCCAAAAAATCTTAATTTAAGTACATTTTAAGATTATTTTGTGGTATAATGTTTTAAGTATACTTGATATAAGTATACAAAATTAGGAGAAAACTATGATTTGCACATTTTTTGGGCACCGAGATTGTCCGGAGTCTATCAAGCCAACCCTGCTTAAAACCATAAAAAATCAAATTGAACAAGGAACCCGGTGTTTTTTTGTCGGTAATCATGGAAAGTTTGATGCAATGGCGCTATCCTGTTTGCGAGAGTGCAAACGAAAATACACAGAAATTCGCTATGCTGTTGTTCTTGCCTACCTTCCTGCCGATCCAAACACTTATCTGCCGGATGAAACGATTTTCCCGGAAGGAATTGAATCTGCTCCCAAACGTTTTGCGATTGATTTTCGCAATCGGTGGATGGTCAATCATTCGGATGTTGTCATTTCTTATGTGAACCGCTCATGGGGCGGCGCGGCAAAATATGTAAAGAAAGCAAAAAACAAAGGGGCAACCGTTATCAATCTTACAAATAATTAAAAACACCGAGCCGGTTTTCCGGCTCGGCGTTTTTTATAAAGTTCTTTTAGAGGGTGGGGGTTGCAAGGGGGCGGGGGACATTTTCTTTCAAGAAAAGTCCCCCGCCCCCTTGCACAAACCGCTCTCTTACTTCGCAATATCGTTCCTTCCCCAGCGGAAGTTGCCGCGAACGCCCATCAGTTTGGTGTAGCTGACAAAGGTATCGGGGTATTTTTTCAGGATGGAGAGGAACTCGGGCACCTGGCGCGCGTTGATGATGGAAACGATCATATAGGAATCGGTCTGGGTAAACATTCCCTTGCTTTCCACAATGGTTGCGCCGTGTTTGAGGTTGTAGATGATCTCCTCTTTAATGCTTTCGGGGTGCTTGGTGACAATTTTGAACTCCACGGTGTCGCGGCTATCGCGCATAATCAAGCCGACGCTCCATTCAAAGACGAACATTTGCACCACTGCCAGCAGCACGCTGTTCAGATTGTTCTCGTAAACGAAGAACGACACACCAATGATGATGTAACAAATGACGCTGATGATGCGCTCAATATTGAAATAGGGCTTTTTCTTTTGCACAATGCAGGCAACAATATCCACGCCGCCGGTCGAGGCACCAATGCGGATCATCAATCCGGTACGAACGCCCAAAAGAAGACCGGTAAAAATTGCCGCCAGCAGTTTTTCGTTTTCGGCGGTGTATTGGTAGAAATCGACCGCACTCAAAATCACCATTCCAACGGAGGATAGCACGGTAAAGAGGACCGTGTGCAGAACATATTTTTTATTGATGAAGAAGAACGCCACGATCAAAAGCGGAATGTTGAGCAACAGCGAATAAATACCGGCGCTGATACCCGTTCCCTTTTGCAACATGGTGGCAATACCGTCCACACCGCTGGGCGCAAAATTGTTGGTAAAAACGAAGATGTGAAGTGTGAACGCCGAAAGAGCCGAAGCCAAAACCACGATGCCGAGTTCTTTGAGCGTATTCAAAAAAGCAGTTTTGTTTTTCATAAACCGCAAAGATCTCCTTGTTTCAAAAAAATGTTATACGCCCAAAAGCGCCAGGGCAATGATGCCGGCAAGAATGATGCCGATAAAGAGATACTGCAACCACGAAAGTTTTTCTTTCAGGAAAATGCGCGCAAGGATCAGCGAGGTAATAACCGTTCCCGCGCCCAGGATCACGGCGGCAATTCCGGTGCCCTCCGAAAGGGCAAACAGGTAGGTCGCCTGCCCTGCCGTTTCAAAAAGTGCGGCAAGGAGTTTCCATTTTTGGTTGAGGATTTTTTGATACCAGGTCAATTCGACGGCGGCTCCGCCATCTGCGATCGGTTCGGCACCACCGAGCGAAAAGAGTTTTTCGCCCTTGATTTTGAGGAAGATGAGAATGCCGATCGCCACCAAAAAGAAGGTGAACTCATAGGCGCAGTTTGCCGTGTGTTCCAGGTTCTCCTCGGTCACATTCACCAAAAGAGTGGTTTCCACATCGTCGGTGTAAAAGATGTCCAAAAAGGTTCCGACAGCGTCCAGGAGCATATAGCAGAACGGCATTGCGATTGCCCAAACGGCAAGTTTTTTGCCGTATTTTTGGCGTCTTTCGGTTTTGCCCTTCCAATCAAAAAAGCCGACGCAAAGAATACCCGCGGCGATCACGACAATGCAAATAATTGCCGGGATTTCCAGCATTTGGTGCAAAAAGACGGCGCACAAAATGGGAACCACCGCGCCCGAAGTGTTCTCGATCGGGTCGGAGATGGATTCCTCAATGAACCGGACTCCGAAATAGGAGCAGGTCATGGACACAATGTAACAGAAGGATACCGGCAGATAAATGAGGAAGTTTTTTGGGAACGCCTTGAGGTCAACGCCCTGCGTAAACAGGATGACGGTTGCATAAATCCCCATCAAAATGCCGACAAAAACGGTGGTTTTGAGGTGGGAGTATTTTTCTTTTTCCAAACTTCCCTTTTTATAAAAGATCTCGGCAATGCCCCAACAAAGGGTGGAAAAAATGAGGAAAAACCAAAGCATAAAATCATTCTCCTTTGGAAAAGCGTGGGTTTGGGCGGTCAGATCTCAAACCATTTTGCAAATTTGGGAAAGATCGGGCGAATGGCAAACAGGCGGTCAAAACCCTTGGAGAACAGCCCGATCAGCGTGCCGTTGCAAACCGCCATGGCAAGCGTTCCCCAACCAATTCCCGCCAGCTGCCCAAACAAAAGGAAGGAAAGCAGAAAGGAAAGCGCCAGAAAGGAAAGATCAAAAATCGTTTTGGTCAGCCCCTCGCGCAGGCGAAAGCGCACCACAATGGCTTTGACGAAAAAGTCATACACCTGCGGATAGAGATACACCTTGAAAAACAGGGCGACCGAAAGCGAGGTCAGCACCATGCCGGCGATCAAAAGAGCAATGCGGCCGGCAAGAGGCAAACTTTCGGGCGGCGTTTTTGCGGCGTTGAACAGGGGGATGTATTTTTGAAACAGATCCAGGATCAACCCGTAGATCAGGCAGGAAACAAATGCCGAAAGATACACCCAGCGAAAGCGCCGGATGACCAGACACAATGCCACCAGCAACACCCCTTGCAAAAGGTATTCCGCCTGACCGAAGGTCAGCCACGGGATCTTTTCGCTGACGAGATACGCCGGACAGACGATCATGGAAACGCCCAACCCCGCCGCAACGGTCATACAAACCGAAAACGCCATCAACGCCAGGGCAAAGAGCCAAACGGCCTCGCTTGGCAAGGGCAAACGCCCCGATTTTTGCGGTTGCGCCTTATTTGTCGTCATGAATGCAGATCAGTTCCTTTGCGTAAGGGAGCGACTCGATCCACTCGCAAAGGGTATGCCATTCGGCAAGCTTATGGTTCCTTCTGGCATAATACATATTGGTCAGCACCTCGTAGTTCAGCGTGACCGTGCGCATTTGATTGTAGGAGGAGGGGAGCATTTGGATCATGTTGTGCCATGCCTGCTTGTCGGTTTTATCGGCAACAAACTTTTGCCGCTCGGCTTCCAAAAAGGCAACAACGGCATCCAAAACGGCAAGGGCGCCGTCATCCATACGGTCGTTGGAAAAATCCTCGCGGGTAAAGGGGGCGGCATGAATCTTGTGCATGGTGGAGCAGGAGTTTGCAACGGTGCCCACCTTATAGGTGTCAAACTCTTTCCACCAGTAAAGCGGAGCGGTAATATCCACCGAGACGAAGACCATGCGCAGATATTTGCGGTGGTCGCTGCCGGCTTTGGCAAGGCGGACGGCGAGATCCAGATCGTTGGGACCGAGAACATAGTTCCCGTCCTTGTCGTAGGCGCTGTCGGTCCGCGCCCAACTGTTTAAGGGGTTGCGCGCGCCGCGCAGGGCGTTTTCAAAGTTCATTACCTGTGTGCGTTCCAGTTTGATCATGTTCCTTCTCCTTTATGTTTGATTGATAAACGGTTCCACTTCGTTCCAAAGGTCGCCCGGCGTGGGGGCTACACGGTCGGCGCCCGCGGCATACAGCGCCTTGGTGCCGATAAATCCCCATCCGGCGCCTACAAACGCCATTCCGGCGTTCTTTGCCGTTTGGACGTCCACGTC
>CAMOHW010000034.1 GCA_946615525.1 uncultured Clostridia bacterium
GATAAGGCCATCGACCTCATGGACGAGGCCGGCGCCTGGCGGAAGCTGCATCCGCTGCTGCGCGCCCGCGGCGCGGAAGTCAAAGAGGGCGGCGAAGCACAGCCGGCCGGCACCAAAACACAGTCGGGGCGCGCCGAAACACAGCTGGGTGGAAACGGGACACAGCCGGGCGGCGCCGAAAAGAGAAAGGTGCAGACTGTCGACCGCGCCGTGATCGACCGACGAAAGCCGGACGGTATATTCGCGGGTCACATTATCCGAAAGGGTGCAAAGAATGGTCGCCTCGCCGTCCTTGACTTCCTCTTTGGAGGCAACGCTCATGGGCTCGCAGGAAAGGTCGGGCACCTCGCTGTAAACTCCCCAAACGCCATAGGACGAGTTCCCCAGAAGCGAGCCGACTTTTCCGGGGTTGAAATATCCTTTGAGTTCGCCGGGATCCCCCGGGGTTCCTTTAACCACCGAACTGATGGTTACATCCGAAACGCTCCCCCGCCGAATGGGGATGGGCTCGCCGCTGTCGGCGTCCCAAATCCCGTGTCCCAACCCGGCAAAGGCACCGCTTTCCGGCAGCAGGAAGGTAACCGTTCCAATCCCGGCGCCGCTATCCCGAACCCAAATGCCGGTTTTATAGCGATCCTCGTCGGCACAAAAGACCGGTTTTAAGCGAACTTCCAATTCCTTGTTGCCGCGCCGGCAAAGAAGCACCATCGCCGCGCCTTTTCCGCTCTCAATGCGCTCGGTCAGATCGGCGGCGCTTTCCAGCGGCACACCGTCCACTTGCAGAATCACATCCCCGCGTTTGACGCCCGCCGAAAGGGCGGGATTGACCTTTTTGCCGTCTTTTTCAATGTCTGAAAAGCCCACCACCATCACGCCGTCGGTCATAAACCGGACGCCAAACGGCATTCCGCCGGGGTAAAGTTTCAGGTTTTCCAGCTCCTCCGCCGAAAGCGGTGTTTGCCCGGTCAAAAGGGCAACGCCGTTCCCGGACTCCAAACCGAGGTCCCCTGCAATTTCTTCATATTGATTGGTCATGCAGTCTATCGTTTGCGCTTCGTCGGCCGCCCAAATTGAAAGCGTCCCCGAGGACGCCAGCAACGCAAGCATGACCGCCAAAACGACATATCTCCAAATTTGTTTTTTCATTGTTCTATCCATCCTTCGCGCAACTTTTTTGCATCCGCACCCGGGCGGTTTGCCGAATTTTAGTTTGCACAAGGCAGGTCTTTTTCATGTCTGCCAAATCAAAAACCAAAAGGCATTTTTTGCACATTCGGGATGTAAGAGATCGCTTTGATAAAAAAACAAAATGGATAGAATTATTTTTTCCGCGCCGGCAAAAAACATTCCCGCGCCGGCAAGTTACCGGTTTTTTCCGCTTTGCGGGTTTTGAGAAAAAACTATTTACAAAAATGGAAAAAAAGTGTATAATAAAAGAAAGATCCCGCAGTTTGCGCCCGGCAAAACCGTTTCATCCCGGCGCAAACGCACGCACGAAAGAAAGGAATGGTCGTAACATGAGCAAAAAACGCATTTTCAAAGCCGGATCGCTTGCACGCGCGGGCGAAGCGGGATTTTTGTTCCTTGCCGCCAAAACCGCGGCTTCCTTGCTTTCTCCGCGCTCGCCGGGTTGCGGGCTGGTTGCCATTGGCGAAGGCATTGAAAAACTTGCCTCGGTGGCCAAAACCGGACTTGCCAAAAAAGTGAAACAATCCCCCGAACCGGTGGAAGAAGTGTTTGAAGATGTTGCCCCCACAGCGGAAGAACCGGTGGAAGAAGTATTTGAAGATGTTTTTCCCGCAGCGGAAGAGCCGATTGCTCCCGAACCGGTAAAAGAGGAAATGCCCGTCGCCGCGGAAGAACCCGCCGCGCCGGAGTTTACCGCAAACGGTGATTTGGGTTTGATTGACGCCAACGCACAACCCGAGCGCTACGCCGCGCTTTTGGAACTGGAAAAACGGGGCGAGATCGAATTGATCCGGCGTTACCGCCGCAGTTACGAAAGCCGTCTGATCCAATCCAAGGACCCGATGCAGGATTATTACAGCGGACTCAAAAATGCGCTGATGCGCTACAAGGGTGTGAAAAGCCGCATCAGTTGGGCAAACGAAACCTTCCATCAGGGACGCAACCATCTGGCAAAAATCATTGTCAAGACCAGTTGCCTGTATATCTATCTTTCGGTGGATCCCGAAACGCTCAAAGGCACAAAATACGAATCCGCCGTTGACGACGTTTCGGACACCAAAAAGTTTGGCGAGTTCCCAACCGTCATCAAGATCAAGGGGGAGCGCAAATACAAATACGCGCTGGAATTGATCGACCGCATTTGCGCCGAAGATCTGGCTCTGCCGCAAAACAAAAAGTTTGTGGAGGTGGATTACCGCCGCCCGTCAAGGACCGACGAGGAACTGGTGGAGGAAGGGCTGATCAAACTCTTGGTCGCTCCGGCAGAGAAAGCCGAACATTGACAGCAAGATCGTCTTTTTGAAAAAATTGAAAAAATTTGAAAAAAGCCCTTGCAAATCCAAAAAGAATGTGATACAATACCAATATGTATGGAATCAACCGTGCGCACCCTCTCAGGCGCCGGTCTTGCAAAATTTGAACAGGGAGGTGAAGATCAAGAATGCCGAACATTAAGTCCGCAAAGAAAAGAGTAAAGGTCATTCAAACCAAAACTCTGCAAAACAAAATGTACCGCTCCGCTCTGAAAACAGAGATGAAGAAGTACGAGGCGGCTCTCGCTTCGGGCGATCAGGCTGCCGCACAGGCCGCTTACAAGGTTGCCGTTAAGAAGATCGACCAGGCAGCTGCTTACGGAATCATCCATAAGAATGCCGCCGCGCATAAAAAGAGCCAGTTCACCAAAAAGTTGAACGCTCTCGAAAACTGATTCAAAATCATAACGGCGGGAACGCAAGGACCAACCCACTTTGCCCACCGCCGCAGAAATATGCGGCATTCCCTTTTGGGATTGCCGCATTTTTCTCTACATAGAACATTGCCAAAGGAGGGACTTTGCCTTGGACCTTTTTATGACGGTTTTGTTTTTGTTCTTTTTGGGCAGCAGTTTCGGCTGGTTGCTGGAACTGTTCTACCGTCGCCTCTTTTCGGCAAAAAAATGGCTGAACCCCGGCTTTTTGGTGGGGCCTTACCTTCCGCTCTACGGTTTTGGGCTGATCTTGCTCTACTTTTTATCCAACCTATCCTTTGCCCGGTTGCCAAACAAGATCTGGCAGGGTGTGGTCGCCGTTTTGCTGATGGGACTTGCCCTGACCTTGATCGAATACCTGGTCGGTCTGTTTTTCGTATTTGTCATCAAGGTCCGGCTTTGGGATTACAGCGGGGAGTGGGGCAATCTGCAAGGCATCATTTGCCCGAAGTTCGCTCTGTTCTGGACAGCGCTTGCCGCGCTTTACCGCTTTTTGGTGCATCCCTTCTATTTGCGGGCAGTTGGTTGGCTGTTTGAACATTTTGCCTTTGTGTTTGTGGTGGGAATGTTCTACGGCGTTGTTCTGGTGGATGTGGTATGGTCCTTCCGCCTGCTTGCAAAGATCAGCGCTTTTGCAAAAAAGAAGCAGATCGCCGTGCGCTTGGAAGAACTGAAAAAAGAGATCGCCGAGCGCGCTACCAAAAACAAATTGGGGCAATTTTTGATCGCCCTGAAAGAACGCAGCCGCTCCATTGTAGATTCGTTGCAGGATTACTTTGACAACCTGCTCAAAAAGGTTGCCGACCCGCCGAAAAAGAAAAAGCGGAAACAACAAACCGAATCGCCTGCCTCCTCCGAGAAGACCGGAGAGGAATGAAAGGACGCTTTTATGGAAAATTTGGAACAAATCGTTGCGCAAAACCTGATCGAGTTGCGCAAGTCCAGAGGATGGACGCAAGCTGAACTTGCCGAAAAGATCAATTACTCGGATAAATCGGTTTCCAAATGGGAACGCGGAGAAGCGTTGCCCGATTTGAAGATCTTGACCCAGTTGGCGGAACTGTTTGATGTCACGCTGGACTTTTTGACCACCGAGAATGCCACCGCCAACCTCAAAGAGGACAAAAGCGAACTCGGCTTCCGCATCGGTGTGGAAATGCTTGCCGTTTGCACGATCTGGCTGATCGCCCTTTCCCTGTTCCTGTTCGGCAACACCGCCCTGCATTGGCAAAAAGCATGGCTGGTCCTGATTTGGGCGGTCCCCGCCTCGGCGTTGGTCATGGTCATTTTCGGACTGCGCTGGAAGTTCCGCGTTTCGATCATTGTGTTTGAATCCATTTTTGGCTGGGCGGTGCTTGCCTCGGCATTTTTGCAGGCACTCATACATTATCAGGTCAATCTTTGGCATTTGTTCCTCATTGGTGTGCCCATGCAAGGCGCCGTTATTCTTTGGGGACAGATCCGGAAACAAAGAAAATAAAGGCAAAAAAGAGCCGAAAAGCAGGCAGTTTCAACAGAACTGCCTGCTTTTTTATTTTGCAAAAATCAGGTTTTCCGATCCGGCGTCTTTGCTGTTTTCTTGAAAAAGATGATTTTCCCTGCGTGAGAAACCGCATAGATAAGCCGTTTTTTCACAACTCTACAAATCGTAGAATCGCATTCTACCAAAAAAAGAATGGCTCTTCCCGAATTGTGGAGTCCATCTCCCGAAAAATAGGTTGTTTTTCAAAGCATTTCCAATTATAATATCCTACGGAGCAAATCCACAGATCTGCGACACCCCGAAAGGAGCGCTTATGACGATTCCTGTTTTTTATGCTTGCGACGATAAGTTTTTGAAATACACGATCGTTTCGCTGACTTCGATGATGCAAAATGCCTCGAAAAAGCGGGACTATCATGTGTATATTCTGCATACCAACATTCCCGAAACTTCCCGGGCACGGGTGCTTTCCCTGCAAAACGAGAACTTTGCCATTTCGTTTGTGAATGTGACCGACTACCTGGACTCTATCTCCGAGCGGCTTCCGCTCCGCCATTACTACAACAAGACCACCTATTTCCGCTTCTTCATTGCCGAGATGTTTCCCGAATATGACAAAGCGATCTACCTGGACAGCGATACCATTGTGCAGGGGAACATTGCCCGACTTTATGATACCAACATCGGTTCCTGCTATCTGGGCGCCGCCCACGAGCAGGCAATGGCGCAGGTGGATGTTTTCGGCACCTACTGTGAGCGCGTGGTCGGCGTTTCCCGCAAGGATTACTTCAACGCCGGCGTGATGCTGATCAACTGCGAGCAGTTCCGGCTGCACCGCGTGCTGGATCGCTTTATCCACTACCTGGGCGTTTACAATTTTGCCGTTACGCAGGACGAGGATTACCTCAACCTGATCTGCAAAAACCGCGTTCACCATCTGGATCAGCGTTGGAACACCGAATTGACCGACGGACTGACTTACTCCTATGATGTTCGCAAGGGATATATCCTGCACTACATTATGGTCAACAAACCCTGGCACTACGAAAATTGCCGCCTGGCGGACCTCTTTTGGCGCTACGCCGCCAAGACCTCGGAATACGAGGTCCTGCGCGCCGAGTTGGAGCGCTACACCGACGAGGAGCGCGAGCGCGACCGCCGGAGCGCCGACAACCTTTACCAAATGGCAATTTCCGAAACCGAAAAGGTCGCCCTTCGCCCGGCGCGCAGTCAGCGCCCGTTGCGTTGGAGCAACCCCGTCCTGGTCTATCAAAAATCAGAATAACAAAAGCCGATGGAACTTTGATGTTCCATCGGCTTTTTCTTATCTTCTTCCGTAAAGCGTATTCCAACGCAAAAAGCGGGCTTGGTCAACGCCGTCAAGTTGCTCGCGCAACAGGCGGTAGGACCAGTTGCCGTCGGCTTTGCCGGGGGTGTTCAGGCGGGTATCGCTTCCGTAAAGGAGCAGGTCCTGCACCGGGAAGATGACCGTTCCCGCGTGACTTGCCAACAGGGTTTGCAGGATTTTGGGGTAGCAACGGTTCCAATCGTCGCCGTCGTAGCCGAAATATTGCAAGACGCGCTCGCGTGTGGCTTCGTCCAACTCCCAAACATAGCCCAAAAGGGTGTTGTTATCGTGCGTTCCGGTATAGGCAACGCAGTTGGAAGGATAGTTGTGGGGCAGGTGCGGCGAGTTTGAGTCGCCCAAAAAGGCGAACTGCAAGACCCGCATTCCGGGAAAGCCGCTCTTTTCCACCAGGGCGCGGACCTCGTCGGTAATGACGCCCAGATCCTCGGCGATCATGCGCTTGCCGCGGCATACCGGCGCAAGCGCGCGCAAAAGTTCCATACCCGGACCTTTCTTCCACTTGCCGTTGCGCGCGGTGGTTTCGGTTGCCGGAATGGCATAGTAGGACTCCAAACCGCGAAAATGGTCGATGCGAACGCCGTCAAACAATTCCATTTGGAACTTGACGCGCTCCTGCCACCAGCAATATCCGTCGGCTTTCATGGCTTTCCAATCGTAGAGCGGATTGCCCCAAAGTTGCCCGTCCGCTGAAAAATAGTCGGGCGGAACGCCGGCAACCAGCGCGGGGTTGCCATCCTTGCCCAACAGGAACAGGTCCCGGTTTGCCCAAACATCGGCACTGTCGTAGGCAACATAAATGGGAATATCGCCAATGATCTCGATCCCTTTCTTTTGTGCGTAGGCGCGCACCTGCATCCACTGGCGGTATGCCTCGTATTGCGTAAACTGCCAGGCAAACAGAACCTCGGGGTCATAGTCCCCGGTGCTCCATTCGTTCCAGGCGCGCTCGCCGTTTGCCGTTTTGAGCGCCATAAAACGGCAGAACTCCGCCGTTTTTGGGTGCGCCTGCAAAAAAGTTTCAATCGGTTTTCTATCTTTGACCCTGCGCGAAACGGTATGTAGGAGCGCAAAGCGCTCTTGTTTCAGGCGCGCAAACTCGCAGGCATAGGGGGTTTGCTCCTTTGCGGCGGCAAGTTCGGCTTTGGTAAGCAACCCTTCCTCAAAAAGGGTGGGCAGATCGATAAAATCGGGATTGATGCTGAACGCGCCGGTAGATTTGTAGGGCGAGTTGCAGTCATCGGGCAGGCAGAACGGTAACACCTGCCAAATGCGAAAACCGCCCGAGGCGAGAAAATCGATCCATTCGCGCGCCGGCGCGCCGAACGATCCCTCGGAATAGCCCCCCCAAAGGGAGGAGATATGCAGTAAAACGCCGCTTGCACGGCTCAAATGCTGTTGTTTCATGGTGAATCCAATCGCCTTTCTTCGGCGGGGTCCTCCCCGTCCCTTTCATTATACGCAAAAAACGTCCTTTTTTCAAGCAAAACCACAACATTTCCGCAAATTTCCTGCGGAAAAAGAAGTGCGGTTGCTGTTTTTTCGGTTTTGTTCTTGACAAAGCGACAAAATGCCCATATAATAAAGTGTAGATTTAGTTTCCTGAAAGGATTTTAGACGATATGAAAATCAAAGTAGTCAAATTCGGCGGTTCTTCCCTTGCCGACGCCGAACATTTTCGTCGCGTTGCCGATATCGTCAAAGCCGATCCCGAGCGCCGCTATGTGGTGGCTTCCGCCCCGGGAAAACGCTTTTCCGACGATATCAAGGTGACCGACCTGCTTTACCATTGCTATGAGCTGGCACACGATCACGAGAGCATTGACGATTGCTTTGCCCAAATTGCCGAGCGCTACAACAGCATCATTCGCGATCTTGGGCTGAACTTTGACATCGGCGGCGAACTGGACTATATCAAAAACGCGATCCTGCACCATTCGGGGCGCGATTTTGCCGCTTCCCGCGGGGAATACCTCAACTCGCTGATCCTGGCAAAATACCTGGGCTTTGCCTTTATTGACGCAGAATCGGCGGTCTGCTTCCGCGACAACGGCAGTTTTGACGAGGAAAAAACCAACACGATCCTGCGCGAAGAACTTGCCGCCCATCCTTATGCCGTCATTCCCGGTTTTTACGGCGTGATGCCCAACGGCACCATTAAGACCTTCAGCCGCGGCGGATCGGATATTACCGGCTCGCTGGTCGCCCGCGCGGCGGAGGCAGCGCTCTACGAAAACTGGACCGACGTTTCCGGCTGTTTGATGGCGGACCCCCGCATTGTGAAAAACCCCCGCCCCATTCGCGTTGTGACCTACCGC
>CAMOHW010000035.1 GCA_946615525.1 uncultured Clostridia bacterium
CCGCCGTTTTGGATTATCCGATAAACATTTGCGTCCAATAATAGCCGTCCGCATAGTAGCCAACGCCGATTTGTTTGAACGATGCGTTCAGGATGTTAGCGCGGTGGCCTTCCGAGTTCATCCAACCGTCCACCACCGCCTGCGGCGTCCGATAGCCCTTTGCAATGTTTTCCCCTGCCGTTCGATAGGAAATGCCGAAATTTCTCATCATGTCAAAAGGCGAACCGTAGGTAGGACTGGTATGCGAAAAGTAGTTTTGATCGTGCATATCTTTGGATTTGTAGCGTGCAACGCGGGAAAGCTCCCAGTTGTCGGAAAGGGTGGAAAGTCCGTTCTGCTTGCGGATCTCGTTACAAAGGCGGATTACTTCCCCTTCAAAATCGGTGACATCCGAATCGGTCAGAGGAATATAGAGCGTATCGCCCGGGTAAATTAAATCCGGATTTTGAATGTGTCTGTTGGATGAAATAATTTCAGAAAGCCCCACATGATAGCGCACCGCCATTTTCCACATGGTGTCGCCCGGGACAACGGTATGCGTAATGGTGGTAACGGCAGCCGGAGCTGCATTCTCTGCACTTGTACAAAGCGAAAAAACGCAACACAGGGTAGCCGCAATCAGCAAAAAGCAAATTGTTTTTTTCATTTTTATAACCATGCCTTTCTTTCGCAAATCGTGTTTGAAAAATGAGCTGTTTTTCAAACTTGCTTTTTTTCTGTTTCAGGGCAATTTCAGTTTTCCACGATTTCATCCGGTTCAATCAAGCAGTTTGGACAAAATTCACCAATTATTTCCATTCATAATCAAATTGTTGCGGAGAACAATAGTATCAGAGCGCGGTGCAAAGCCGTTGCTCAATGATATAGATAATCGAATGGCTGTTGCGTTTTTGATTCGTTCTGCCGAACGGTTCATAATGTAGCGGACCGTTCGGAAAAGGAGAAAAACACAATGGCAAGCAACAAGTCTCAGGCCAAAGAAGCACTGCAGAGATTCAAGATGGAAGCCGCTAACGAAGTTGGCGTGAACCTCAAACAGGGCTACAACGGTGACATCACCGCGAAGGATGCCGGTTCCGTTGGTGGACAGATGGTCAAGAAAATGATCGAGTCCTACGAGAACAACCTCTCGAAATAAGGTTTTCCTTCATTCGTTGCCCGGCTTTTGAATGTTGATTTCCGAAGATCAGGCAAAGCCACATTTTTGTTCAATGCAATTTGAGTAAAAGTGTGGGTGTCCCGCTCCTTTTAGGGGCGGGACATTTCTTTTTGGCAATTTTTTGAAGGTTTTCAGAAAGAAAGTTTCCTTTTTGTTGAAATTTGCAGTTGCAATCTTTTCGAAAAAGTGCTATACTATGCGCATAAGACGATCAAAAGTCCTGTTTGGAGGCACTTTATGAAAAAAGAAGTCCTGAAAAAATACGCAAAACGATATTTTATTGACGCAATGGGGGCTATGGCACTTGGTCTGTTTGCCTCGCTCCTGATCGGTACCATCTTCAAAGCGTTGGGAATGATCCCCATTCCCAAGGTCAGCGTCTTTTTGACAGAGATCGGCAGCTACGGCGCAAAGATTGCCGGTCCTGCAATGGCCGTTGCCATTGCCTATGCACTCAAAGCGCACCCGCTGGTCATTTTTTCCAACGTTTTGGTTGGCTATATGGCAAATGAAAAAGGCGGTGCCGGCGGACCGCTCGCCGTCCTGTTTATTGCCATTGCCGCCAGCGAGATCGGTATGCTGGTTTCCAAAAAGACAAAAGTGGATATTTTGGTAACGCCGTTTGTAACCATTCTGGCAGGCGGACTTTTGAGCGTTTCCATTGCCCCGCCCATTGGGATTGCGGCGAGCGCGGTTGGGCAGTTTATCGGCTGGGCAACCCTGCAACAACCATTTATTATGGGACTGATCGTTTCGGTGGTGATCGGCATTGCGCTGACGCTTCCCATCAGTTCGGCGGCCATTTGCGCCGCCATCACCCTTTCCGGCATTGCCCTGCAGGAAAATCATGTAGGCGTGGCGCTTGCCGGCGGCGCGGCGATCGCCGGATGCTGTGCACAAATGGTTGGATTTGCCGTAATGAGTTTCAAAGAAAACAAATGGGGCGGCTTGGTTTCACAAGGAATTGGGACCAGTATGTTGCAAATGCCCAACATTGTGCGTAATCCGCGCATCTGGATTCCCACCATTGTTGCCTCGGCGATCACCGGTCCGCTTTCCACCTGCGTTTTCGGTTTGAAAATGTATGGTGCAGCCATCAATTCCGGTATGGGGACCTGTGGGTTCCTCGGACCGATCGGATTGATCCTCGGCTGGTTTGGCGGTGTTTACCCTGAACAGGTAACGGCTTTGGATTGGGTGGGACTCTTCCTGATTTGTTTCATTCTTCCCGCCGTGATCTCCCTGGGCATAAGCGAACTGCTTTACAAGATCAAATGGATCAAACCCGGAGATTTGAAATTGCAGGATTGAAAAAAACAGAAAAAAGGTCGTGCGAAAGTTTCCTTCGCACGACCTTTTTCTATTCTTGATTTTTTTATTTAATCATTGATTGGAGCAACTCTTTTGCCGCGCCGAGGGCCTCGGCGATTTTTGCGGCATCTCTGCCGCCTGCCATGGCGTTATCCGGGCGTCCGCCGCCTTTGCCGCCGGTGATCGCTGCAACAGCGCCGACCAGTTTGCCGGCATGTGCGCCCGCTTCGACCGCCGCCTTTCCGGCAACGCAGAGGAACTGAACCGCTCCCTCGCGGCGAATGGCAAGAAGCGCAACAGCGTTCTCGTAGCGTGCCTTGATTTCGTCACCCAGGGTGCGTGCGGCATCTGCGGCGGTGTCACCGAGGTCAGCCGTTACCAAGCGGACAGAACCAAGCGCAATGGCATTTGCCATCAGGTCATCGAGTTTGGAAGCTGCCATTTTGGTGTTCAGCGCATCCAATTCTTTTTTCATTGCCGTCAATTCGGCGTGCAGTTGTGCTGCGCGCGGAGCCAGATCGCTCGGTTTTTGCACTTTGAGCGCCTTGGACGCGTCGGCAAGCAGAGCGTTTTTCTCCGCCAGCAGTTTGAGCACCCCTTCGCCGGTGGTTGCCTCAATGCGGCGCACTCCCGCGGCAACCGAGGATTCGGAAAGAATCTTGAATAGCCCGATGCGTGCGGTATTATCAACATGGGTGCCTCCGCAGAACTCAATGGAGTGTTCGCCCATGCGCACAACGCGGACGATCTTGCCGTATTTTTCGCCAAAGAGGGCGGTTGCGCCCAACTTTTTGGCTTCGTCGATCGGCATTTCGGTCATGGTGCCGGCCGCGGCGGCAAAAATATCCTCGTTGACCAAAGTTTCCACTTTGGCAAGTTCTTCGGGCGTCAGCGCAGCGAAATGGGTAAAGTCAAAACGGCAAACTGTATCCGAAACATAGGAGCCCGCCTGCTCTACATGGTTGCCCAGCACACGGCGAAGCGCGCTTTGCAGCAAGTGCGCCGCCGAATGGTTGCGCATAATGGCGGCACGGCGGTGTGCATCCACCGCGGTTTTGACAACATCCCCGGTGTGGAACGTTCCCTCGGCGACCGCGCACAGGTGCAGATAAATGCCATCGGTCTTTTTGGTATCCAGAACATTCAGCGTAGCACCGTGGCAGGTGATCACGCCGGTGTCACCGATCTGTCCGCCGCCCTCGCCATAGAAGGGCGTTTGATCCAGAATGACGGTGCATTCGCCCTCGCTGACCGCATCCACCGGGCTATCTTCCGCCAGAATGGCAAGGATCATTCCCTGCCCCTCGGTGGACTTGTAACCGGTAAAGTTGGTTTTGGGAAGATCGGCAAACAGCGTTTTTGCCGTGCCCGACCAACCACTGATGTTTGCGCGCGCCTCACGCGCGCGAACCTTTTGCTCCTTCATCAGCGTTTCAAATTCGATCTCGTCAATTTCCAGACCTGCCTCGGCGGCAATCTCGCGCGTCAGGTCGATGGGGAAACCGAAGGTATCGTAAAGTTTGAACACGTCCTTACCGGCAAGTGTGGCTTTGGACGCTTTTTTTGCATCCTCAATCAGTCCGGAAAGGATAGAAAGCCCGGAGTCGATGGTTGCGTCAAAGCGCTCCTCCTCCATAGCAATGACTTTAAGGATATAATTCTTCTTCTCGGCAAGTTCGGGATACGCGCCCTGCGATTCGCCGATGGCGACCTCGCAAAGTTCGGGCAGAAAGGAACGATTGATGCCAAGCAGTTTGCCGTGGCGGCAAGCGCGGCGCAGAATACGGCGCAGGACATAGCCTCTCCCCTCGTTGGAGGGGATGACGCCGTCCGAGATCATAAAGGTTGCCGAGCGGATATGGTCGGTGACCACGCGGATGGAAATATCGTCCTTTGCATCGGTGCCGTATTGTTTGCCGGCAATGGAGCAAACGGTATCCAGGATTTTGCGCACCGTGTCCACCTCAAACAGGTTGTCCACCCCCTGCATGACGCAGGCAAGACGCTCCAGCCCCATACCGGTATCAATGTTCTTTTGTGCCAGTTCGGTATAAGTTCCATCCCCCATGTTGTTGAACTGGGAGAACACGTTGTTCCAAATTTCCATGTAGCGGTCACAATCACAGCCGGGTTTGCAATCGGGCTTGCCGCAACCGTATTTTTCTCCGCGGTCAAAATAGATCTCGGAGCAGGGGCCGCAAGGACCGGTTCCATGCTCCCAGAAGTTATCCTCTTTGCCCAACCGCACAACATGGGCAGGGTTTACACCCACTTTGTTGACCCAAATGTCGTATGCTTCGTCATCCTCTTGGTAGATGGACGGCCAAAGCAGATTTTCGGGGATTTCGAGCGTTTTGGTCAAAAACTCCCACGCCCACGGAATGGCGTCCTCTTTGAAATAATCACCGAAGGAGAAGTTGCCCAGCATTTCAAAAAAAGTACCATGCCGTGCCGTATGCCCGACGCGCTCCAAATCCGGCGTGCGAATGCACTTCTGGCAGGTGGTAACGCGGTGACGCGGCGGTTCTTCCTCGCCGGTGAAAAACTTTTTCATAGGCGCCATGCCCGAATTGATGAGCAATAGCGATTTATCGTTGATGGGAACGAGCGGAAAAGAGGGCAAACGCAAATGTCCCTTGGATTCAAAGAAAGAAAGATACTTTTCGCGCAGTTCGTTCAAGCCTGTCCATTTCATGGTCAAACATTCCTTTCGTAGTCGGGGTTTCCGAATTGAACATAGATATAGGAATTATATCATATAAAATGGTGTCTGTCAATCGTTCAGAGGCATTTTTCGGCAAAAATCAATTGGAAATATCGAAATCGAAAAAGAAAAACGAAAAATCTATTTACAAATCGGTTTTTTTCTTGTATAATGTTAGTAGTATTTTACCTCGACCCCGGAAAGGAGGTGCCAAATATGGAACAACAAGAGAAAAAGCCGGAGTCCTTCCTCTCACTCCTCTCCCAGTTGCGGGAAGAGCTTGCCGACTCGGTTCAAACCGTAAAAGACCGCGACCCTGCCGCACGGAGCAAAGCGGAAATCCTTTTGCTCTACTCGGGCGTTCATGCCATTTTTGCGCATCGGATCGCACACCGGTTTTATGAAAAAGAGTGGTTTTTCCCCGCTCGTGCCATCAGCCAATTTTCCCGTTTTTTGACCGGAATTGAGATTCACCCGGGCGCAACCATTGGAAAAGGCTTGTTCATTGACCACGGCATGGGTGTTGTCATTGGCGAAACCACCGAAATTGGAGATAACTGCACCATTTACCAAGGGGTAACTTTGGGCGGAACCGGAAAAGACGTTGGCAAACGCCACCCCACCATTGGCGATAATGTGATGATCGGCGCCGGCGCAAAGGTGCTGGGGCCGGTAAAAATCGGCTCGAACAGGAAAATTGCCTCCAATGCCGTTGTCATTCACGAAGTCCCGGAGGATAGCACCGCAGTCGGCATTCCGGCAAAAGTGGTGCGCCGTGGCGGCGTGCGCGTTTACGATCAGATGGATCAAATGCACCTGCCAGACCCGACAAAATTGGAGATCAATCATCTGAAACACCGCATTGAAGAGCTGGAAAAGCAACTTGCCGCACTGCAACCGAAAAGCGATGAATGAAATGAAGCAAAACACAACCGGAAAGTTTATTGTTTTTGAGGGAATAGACGGTGCCGGAAAAACAACGCAGATCCGACTTTTGGAAGCATATCTGCAAAAAAAAGGGCGCCGTGTTGTTTGCACCGCTGAACCGACCGACCTTCCCTCCGGGAAACAACTCCGCCGCGCGCTTTCGGGCGAAGAACCGAAAACGCCCTGCGAACTTGCAGCACTGTTCACGCTGGATCGCATTGCTCACAATATGCAACCGAAAACCGGAATTGCCGCGCTTTTGGAAAGCGGAAACGATTTGATTTGTGACCGCTACTTTTACTCCACGCTGGCCTATCAGGGATCGGAAACCGACCCGGATTGGGTGCGCAGTATGAATTTGAACTGCCCCGAGATCCGCCATCCCGACCTTTGTATTTTTTTGGATCTTTCACCCGAAGAGAGTATGAAACGCATCAACAGCCGCCCCGAGGCGCGCGAGATTTATGAAACGCGCGAGCGGTTAGAGCGTGTAAGAGCACAGTTCCATGCGGTTTTGAAAACATTTGATCCGCAATCTGTCCGCATTGTGGATGCCGGAAAATCGATTGACGAAGTACAGTCCGAAATTCAAAGAATCGTAGATCCGATTTTGAAATAAAAGCAAAAAGAGTCTCCGCAAGCCGTTCTACACGATTTGCGGAGATTCTTTTTTATTTCTATTTTTAGAACAAGAATAATTCTTTTTCTTATTTTTTCGACTTCATGGAATCAATTAACTCTTGCAAAGTCTTCCAAAAAATTTCTACCGAGGAGAGCGACATTGCCTCGTTTGGCGAATGAATATCACGCAGATCGGGACCAATAGAGATCATGTCCAGATCAGGCAAATGTGAACGGATGATGCCACACTCCAGGCCTGCATGAATGACATTGATGACCGCTTGCTTTCCGGTAACGGTTTGGTATGCTTTGCAATACGCCTTCCGAATCTCGGATTCAGGTGCATAATCCCAACCCGGATAGCGGCTATGATGACGCACGGTGCAATCGGTTCTCTCTGCAAAACCATCCAACTCGCTTTGCAGAGCGTCCAGTTGCGCCTCCGCAGAAGAACGAGCGGAAAAAATGAAGATCAATTTTCCCTGCTCCTGCCGGACAACGCCCAGGTTGCGGGAAGTTTCCACCAAACCCGGAATTTGTTTGCTCATCTTCAAAACACCTACTGGAATATCGGTCAAAACAGAGATGGCCCGCGCCGTATCCGCCGGAGAAAGCATTTCGACCGGTGGGGAAACGCAATCGACAGAAAGAGAAAAACCGGAATCTTCTTTGGCAAATGCTTTGGCAAATTCTTTTCCCGCATTTTGCAAATATTCAGTCGCCGCTTCCACCTTTTCCACCGCGATCATGGCGCAGCATTCGCGCGGAATGGCATTATCCTTGGAGCCGCCCTCCAACGAAGCCAATCGGATAGTATGTTGTTTTGCCAGATCGGCAAGCAACCGCCCCATCAAAGAAATGGCGTTGGTGCGCCCGCGGTTGATATCGGAACCCGAATGCCCTCCCGCAAGCCCGCCGATGCGAATGCGCAGGCAACCCCCGGAAAACAGAGCCGGCCGATAGGAAAGCGTCAGATCGGTGCGCACCCCTCCGGCACATCCGCAGGTAACCACGCCAAGCTCCTCGCTATCCAGGTTCAGCATTCCGGTTGCGCTGACAAGAGAATAGTCAAAGGCCTTTGCGCCGTCCAACCCGACCTCCTCGGTGGCGGTAAACAGACACTCGATGGGGGGATGGGATGGGATTTCGCCATCCAAGAGGGCAAGCATCATGGCAACGGCGATCCCGTCGTCGGCGCCCAGCGTTGTGCCGCGAGCGCGGAGAAAATCGCCGTCCACATACAAAGAAAGCGGATCGTTGAGAAAATCATGCACTA
>CAMOHW010000036.1 GCA_946615525.1 uncultured Clostridia bacterium
ATCCAGCGAAAAGCCGTGCTTTTCACCAACAGCGGCAAACAGCGGACCGTTCCAACTCTCCTCCTCCAAAGTTTTGAAACCGTTGACGGCGATGGCACCGCCGCGCAGGGAGAGCTTTTTGTTGGGAATGAGCCGGCCCACGGCAACGCGCTGCATTTCGCCCAGGCCCGAACAATGCGGGCAAGCGCCAATGGGGTTGTTGAAAGAGAACATCCGCGGCTCCAATTCGCCAAAGGAAATGCCATGCTCCTCGCAGGCATAGGACTGCGAAAACTCCAGTTCCTGCGCCTCCCCTTCTCCTTCACGGGGCGCCGTTTGCACAATGAGGTGCCCGTCGGCAACGGCAAGCGCGTTTTCTACCGAATCGGCAAGTCGGGCTTCCATTCCCTCGCGCAAAACCAGGCGGTCCACAACGATCTCAATGTTGTGTTTCTTATTTTTATCCAGCTCGATATTTTCCGAAAGATCGTAGAGGTTCCCGTCCACCCGAACACGCACGTAACCGCGCTTTTTGGCATCGGCAAATACCTTCTCGTGCATACCCTTCTGGGCACGGACAATGGGCGCAAGGATGACGAAGCGCGACCCCTGCGGCAAAGCAAGGATGCGGTCAATGATCTGATCGGTAGTCTGCTGGCGGATCTCCTTTCCGCAAACCGGACAGTGCGGAATACCGATGCGCGCATAGAGTAACCGGAGATAATCATAGATTTCGGTCACTGTTCCCACCGTGGAACGCGGGTTTTTGGATGTGGTCTTCTGGTCGATGGCAATGGCAGGGGAAAGCCCCTCAATGGAATCGACATCCGGCTTATCCAACTGCCCCAAAAACATACGGGCATAGGAGGAAAGCGACTCTACAAAGCGGCGGTGTCCCTCGGCATAAAGGGTATCGAACGCGAGCGAGGATTTGCCTGAACCGGAAAGACCGGTGAGGACAACAAACTGATCCCGCGGGATGTCCAGATTGATATTTTTCAGGTTATGGACCCGCGCACCGCGGATCTGAATCATTTTCGGCATTTTGATATGGCTCCTGATGAAAAAATACGGTCAAAAAGCAGGGTTCAGAAATCGACTTTCCCCTCGCGAATCTTGCAAATGCGGTCGCGCAGGAATGCCGCCTGTTCAAATTCCAGTTTGGCGGCGGCGCTCTTCATCTCGCGCGTCAATGTTTCAACCAGTTTTTCGCGCTCGGTGGCGGTCAGTTTGCGACTTGGCTTGCCCTTTTCGCCGCGCCGCGCCGCGTGTTCTTCTTTGGCACCGATCTCGATGATGTCCCGAACGCCCTTGATGATGGTTTTGGGAATGATGCCGTGTTCCTTGTTATACGCCAACTGAATCGCGCGGCGGCGGTTGGTTTCGGCGATGGCGCCCTTCATAGAACGGGTAACGGTATCGGCATACATAATGACCTTGCCTTCGGCGTTGCGCGCGGCACGTCCCACGGTTTGGATCAACGATCGCTCGGCACGCAAAAATCCCTCTTTGTCGGCGTCCAGTATGGCGACCAGCGAAACTTCGGGAATATCCAACCCCTCGCGCAACAGGTTGATGCCCACCAGAACGTCAAACACGCCCAGGCGCAGATCGCGGATGATCTCCATGCGCTCGATGGTTTCCACATTGTAGTGGATATAGCGGACTCGGACGCCGTTCTTTTCAAAATAATCGGTCAGTTCTTCCGCCATCTTTTTGGTCAGGGTGGTGACCAGCACGCGCTCTCCTTTTGGGGCGCGCAGACGGATCTCGCCTAAGAGGTCGTCCACCTGTCCCTCGATGGGACGGACTTCGATTTCGGGATCGGGAAGTCCTGTGGGGCGAATGATCTGCTCCACCACCTGCTCGGCGTGTTCCTCTTCATAATCTCCCGGCGTTGCGCTGACGAAAATTGCCTGATGGATACTTGCCTCAAACTCGGGAAAATAGAGCGGGCGGTTATCGTAGGCGGAGGGCAGGCGGAAACCGTAATCCACCAAATTTTTTTTGCGCGCGGTATCGCCGCCGCTCATGCCGCGCACCTGCGGAATGGTGACGTGCGATTCGTCAATGAACATAATATAATCGTTTGGGAAATAGTCCAAGAGCGTGAAGGGTGTGGACCCTGCCGGGCGCCCCGAAAGAATGCGGGAATAGTTCTCCACCCCCGAGCAGAAGCCGACCTCGCGCAGCATTTCCAGGTCATATTTGACCCGCTCGCGGATGCGCTGCGCCTCGATGAGTTTGTGTTCGGATTCAAAATATTTGACCCGTTCTTCCATTTCACGCTCGATCTCTGCAAGAGCGACCTCCTGTTTTTCGGCGGAAACGGCATAGTGGGTTGCCGGATAGATTGCCGCATAGGAAAGCAAGCGTTTTAGCTCGCCCGTGACGATATTGACCTCCGAAATGCGGTCAATCTCATCCCCGAAGAACTCCACGCGCACCGCGCTGTCGTTCATGTTGGAGGGAACGACCTCTACCGTATCGCCATTGACGCGAAAGCAATCACGCACAAGGGTAAAATCGTTGCGGTTATAGCTGTTTGCCACCAGTTTGCGAATGAAAATATCACGGCTCATCTGCATCCCGGTGCGAACGGCAAGCACCAGTCCGCTATACTCCGAAGGATCGCCCAGCGAATAGATGCAGGAAACCGACGCTACAATGATGACGTCCCGCCGCTCAAACAATGCACTGGTGGCACTATGGCGCAGGCGATCGATCTCCTCGTTGATCATGGCGTCCTTTTCGATATACATATCCTTGCCGGGAATGTATGCCTCGGGCTGATAGTAGTCGTAGTAGGAAACAAAAAACTCGACGGCGTTTTCGGGGAAAAACTCGCGCATTTCGGAGCAAACCTGCGCCGCAAGCGTTTTGTTGGGTTCCAGAATGATGGTGGGACGGTTGACGTTTGCAATCACGTTCGCCATGGTAAATGTCTTGCCCGATCCGGTCACGCCCAAAAGCGTTTGCATTTTCTGCCCCACCCTCAACCCGCGGCAAAGTGCTTCGATCGCCTGCGGCTGGTCGCCGGTCGGCTGAAAATTGCTTGTCAGTTTGAATGCGCCCATCTTCCGTTCCCCTTTCGTTCCTTTTTGTAATACTTATATTGTATCATATCCTATTTTTAATGTCAACACCACAAAAGCAGCAAGTTTTGCACTTTTTGCCAAAGAAGACATAAAATGATAGCAACCCGAAACAAGAAAGGAGATTTTTGCTATGAACAACGACCCGCTCCCTTTCAATCCGGATGATTTTCCCGAAGATTGCTATGGATATCTGGTGGTCCAGGTATCTACGGCACGGGGTGCCATTCCACTGGAAGGCGCTTTGGTTGACGTTTTGACCTACGAACCGCTCGATACCCCGCCCGAAAGTTTTACCGATGGAGTCCTCATTGCAACGCTGACCACAGACCGCGACGGAAATACCACAAAAATCCGCCTGCCGTCTCCCCCTTGCTCCAACGCCAACAGTCCGGAATCCGGTCGCCCCTACGCGCTTTACCAGTGTGTTGTCCGGCTTGCCGGCTATTACGAGCAAACACACGTCGGTATTCCGGTTTACGAGGGCATTACCGTTATTCAGCCGGTGGTCCTGATCCCTCTGCCGGAAGACGGCAGAGAATTGCCGCCGCCCGAAGCGCAGTATTTTGAAACCGAAAACGACCAAATTACCGAAGAAGGGAGCTGATTGTATGGCGCTTCCCACCATTCCGGAAAACATTACCGTTCACCTTGGTCCCCCTTCGGCAAATGCCGAAAATGTAACGGTTCCCTTTATCCACTATATCGCCAACGTGGCGTCCAGCGAACTCTACCCCACCTGGCCGGAAGCGGCTCTGCGCGCCAACATTATCGCGCAGGTCACCTTTGCGCTCAATCGCGTTTACACCGAATACTACCGCTCGCGCGGCTATGATTTTGATATTACCAATTCCACCGCCTACGACCAGGCATACGTCAACGGGCGCGGCATTTTTGAAAATGTGCGCCAAATCGTCGGCGAAATCTTCACCACCTATATCCGCCGCGAAAACAGCGTGGAGCCCCTGTTTGCCCAATTTTGCGACGGCATTAAAGTAACCTGCAACGGGCTTTCGCAATGGGGGAGCGTTTCGCTTGCCAACGACGGGCTTTCCCCCGAGGATATTTTGCGCTACTACTACGGAAACGACATTGTGTTTATGGAGAATACGCCGGTCGCCGGCTCCACCGTCAGTGCGCCGCTGTTCCCGTTGAGTTTGGGTAGCTTCGGCAACAATGTGCGCACCGTGCAACTACGCTTGAACCGCATTTCCAACAACTTTCCCTCCATTCCCAAAATCGTGCTGACAGACGGCATTTTCAGCACCGACACCGAGGCGGCGGTGCGGCGCTTTCAGGAGGTGTTTGGGCTGACTCCGGACGGCATTGTGGGTAATGCAACCTGGTATGCCATTCAAAGCTTGTATTTCAGCGTGAAAAAACTGACCGACCTTTCCTCCGAGGGGATCCGACCGGAAGAGATTGCTCCGGTTTTGCCCAGCGCGTTGCAACTGGGGGATAAAGGCGTGGAAGTTTACAATCTGCAATACTATATCAACTACCTTTCCAATTACTACAACACCATTTCCTCGCTCAAACCGGACGGAGATTTCGGACCTTTGACCAAGGCCGCCGTGGAAGATGTGCAACGCACCTTTGGATTGGCGCCTGATGGTATTGTAGGTCCGGCGACCTGGTATCGCATTTACAATGCCTATCTGGGTATTGCCCGCACCGTTCCGGATACCTATACCGAGGGAGAAACCGTTCCCTACGGCGGCGTTCCCCTGCGGTTGGGAAGTGAATCCGAGGCGGTGCGCACTCTGCAGGAATACCTGAACTATGTGGCATCTTACTATCCGGAGATCCCCTCGGTTTCTCCAACCGGTTATTTCGGCACGCAAACACGTGAGGCCGTTCTTGCTTTTCAACGCTTGGAGGGGCTGACACAGACCGGTGTTGCCGAAGCCGCGACCTGGACGGCGTTGACCGCACTTTATGACACCCTCTACCTTGGCAACCGCCTGCAACCCGGGCAATATCCGGGATTTGACATTGGCGCATAAAGAAAGGAGGATCTATGCAACATCACCCTACCGAGGCAGACGCCGTCCGCAATCTGCAAACCTATCTCCGTCAACTTTCCTACCATGACCCGGACATTTCCCCACCGCCGGTCAACGGCATTTTTGATACGACCACCCGGCAATCTCTCTCGCAATTTCAAAAAAGTTCCGGGCTTGCAGTTAGCGGAACGGCGAACCGTAAAACCTGGGAGACACTTTATGCCGCCTACTGCCGCTCTCTTGCCGAAAACGCCCTGCCTGCCAAGCTCTCGCTCTTTCCGCCAACTCCCAAAAACGATTGCCTTACGCTTGGCGCTCGGGGATTTTGCGTTTCGGCTTTGCAGATGATGCTGGGAGAACTGCAACGGTTTTTGAGCGAAAAAACGCCCATAGAACCGACCGGTGTTTACGACGAAGCGACCGAGGCAAACGTCCGCGCATTTCAAATCTGTTGCCCCGATCTTATCGAAACCGGGACCGTTGATCTTGCCACCTGGAACGCCATTGTCATGCGTCATAACGCCTTATTTGACCGCCCGCCGGAGGAATGAGCATTTTTCCCCTTTACAAACTCCTTGCAGTATGTTATAATGGCCTTGTAAAAATGATTTGCAGGGTCAAAAGGAGCAACATTTTCAATGACAACGGTGATTTTTATTCGCCACGGGCAAAGCGAATACAATTTTTCCCGGCATTTTGCCGGACGAACAGACGCAAAATTGACCGACCTCGGGCGCGCTCAGGCGCAAAGCACAGCAAAAGCACTTGCCCGTTTTCCCATTACGCGCATCTATGCCAGCCCGCTCTCCCGCGCCATGGATACTGCAAAACCGACGGCGGAACTTTTGGGCTTGGAAATTACACCGGAACCGGGGCTTTATGAAATTGACGCCGGAGAATGGGAAGGCCTTGCCTACAAGGAAATTGAAGAAAAATATCCATTAGAGTTTTATCATCTTCACGAAAATGTTGCGCTTTTGCAAGCGCCCGGCGGCGAATCCATGCATCATTTATTTGACCGCGTGACCTCTTGCGTAGCGCGGCTCGTATCCGAGAATCGCGGCGGTTGCATTGCCCTGTTCAGCCATGCCATGCCTCTTCGGAGTATGCTCTGCCTTTGGAACGGGCTTCCGTTTGAGGATATTCAAACCATCCACAGCGGTCCCAACGCCTCCATTACCGTTGCCGAATATGACGATCATTTGGTTTCGCACATCCTACAAATGCCGGATAGTAGCCATCTGGAAACGGTAACCGCCCTGCCCATGGGGCTTTGAAACAACAAAACCGGCGAACCGATTTTCGGTTCGCCGGCCATTTGTTTTTTGGTGTCATCCTCTTTTTTTGCACTCGGGGCAAATGTAGTGAATAGTCAATTCATAACCAGAGATCTCTTTGCCCACAGACTGCCGCAGACGATCCTGCAACCAGGGAAGCGTGATGTTGGCAAGTTTGCCGCAGATATCGCAACGCAAATGGTCGTGCGTCTCTCCGCCTTTCTCAAAGCAATCGGCACTTCCGTCCACATGGACACGGTGAATAATGCCGGCATCGGTCATAGCGTTCAGGTTGTTGTAAACGGTCGCCATGGCAATGCTGGGCATTTTCAATTTGGCAAGAAAGAAGACTTCGTCGGCGGTCAGGTGCCGGTCGGCATGGTTCAATATTTGCAGGATCAACTCACGTTGTTTGGTCATGGATATTCTCCTCAAAAAAATCAAAAATTAGAATCAATCTAAAAGCATTATAGCCGAGTTTTGTCGAAATGTCAAGCGTTTTTTCATTTTTCCCCGAAAAAGCTTTTCAAATTGTTGATTCTGTGGTAGAATAAAGAAAAAAGCAAGGGAGGATTCGCCATGATCCGTATTCGAGTATTTCCCTATCAGGCATTGCCGGACCCGGAAGCACTCTTTACTTATTTGGAAGAACCGGTTGCCGATCGATTGGCGCAAGGAAGAAGAGGTCGCGCCTTGCAGGAAACTCTGGTTGGCTTTTCCCTGCTCTCGCAAATGTTGCCCGAGATCCCGCTGACGGCGATTCAAAAAAGCGAAAAAGGGCGCCCCTTCCTGGCCGGCTATCCCAACTTGGATTTTAGCATTACCCACTGCAAAGGGCTGGTTGCCTGCGCGTTGGATCAATCTGACTCCCCCCGCGTAGGACTGGACGCCGAATGTTTGGGAACGCAAACCGAGCGTTCCATGGAACTGATCGTCCGGCGTTGGTTTACCCCTGTCGAGCAAAAAATCTTTGAAGCATCCCCGACCGAGGAAACCTTTCTCTCCCTTTGGACAGCGAAAGAAGCCGCCGCAAAATATACCGGTAACGGATTGACCCGGTTTTCGGAGCCGGACCAAGCGCAAATGGAGATCCGGCACTACCGAATCGGGGATATCGTTCTTTGCGCCGTATGCAAAAAAGGAATTGCGTTGCCCGAAAAGCCGGAACTTGCCGACCCGATCTTATAAAAAGCAGGCGATTGCAAAAGTGCAATCGCCTCTTCTTTATTTCAAATTGAGCAAATTGATCGATTCTCCAAAATCGTTGAGCAGGAACGGATTGCTCTTTGCCGCTTCCGAAAGGATCTTTTCCCGTTCTGCCTTGTACTTGGCATCCTGCATATTGGAAAGATAGGTTGAGAGTTGATAAGCGGCAAACGACTCCATATCGTTCTCCTCCCAAACCAACAGGCGGTATCCCGTTTCTATTTGACGGACTTCACCGATCGGGGTCTGTGCGGAAAGTGCAAACGCATCGGTTTCCAATTCTGCATCCTC
>CAMOHW010000037.1 GCA_946615525.1 uncultured Clostridia bacterium
TTGGTCTCCTTTCCGGTTCGGTCCAGGAGAATGATGTCAAAGAGGTCGTTCCCGTCTTCGGAACAGATGGCAATGTGCAAGCCATCCTCTCCAACGGTCCAAACCGAAGTCAACAGCTCTTTGTTATCCTCGTAAAGTGCGGTGAGCATGGCAACAAGCGTTTCAACATCCTCACATTCTGCCAGCTCGGTAATGCGCAGATAATTCAAAAGATCAAAATCGTCTTTCTCCTCTTCTTCGTCATCATCGAGGTCATCAGACGGGTCGTCGTAGGATTGGTTGTACCATACATACACACTGGTGTAGTAGCAATCTTTCCATGTTATTTCAACCCAAGGATCTCCGTAAGTGTAGTCATAGACGATCTCCACATCATTGATTGGCTCTTCCGAAGAATCACCGCTATCGTAAATGGCATAGAGCTTTCCCGCTAATTGAGCCAGCACATCCTCCTCGGTGTCATCTTCTTCTGCCTGGACTTCTCCAAAGAACTCAATACCGACGATTTGCAGGTTTTCGGGGTCGTAAACATATACGCTAACAACCGCTTCTTCACCGCTGGAAGTATGTTCAACCGTTACAGTGTAGTCTCCTGCAACATTAAATCCTTCTACGGTTTCATCCTTATAGGAGATGTTGGCAATTTCAAATCCGGTAGTCGTTCCGGCATTCCACCAAAGGTTGTTTTCTTCATCAGTCATGTAAGCATCAGCGGTCAGATCGGTCTCAAACTCGGTGCGATCGGTGTTGAGCGGGATCCGGACATCGTTAAATCCAAAGGACATTTGAACATTATCGGGGTCATAAAAGATGATTCCTTCAATCATTTCGATCTTCTCGGACAAGATGATGATGAAACATCCATTGCAAGGTTCAGAACTGTCAAATCCTTTGATCTCGTAGTCGGTAAACTCGATCTGGTCTCCGTTTTCGTCATTGGTGTAAACAAACAACGCTTCCCGCAAATCGTCCTCGGTTGCTCCAACGGGGAGTGCGATGCTTTTTGCGCTACCGGTCAGTTCATAACCATAGCCGTATGCAAAGCGCGGATCTTGCTCATAGGAATTGTTTCCATTGCCTGCATCATCCGAAAACAGGACGGGAAGAAAATCAAAGAAGGAAACGGGCTCGCCGTCAATTTCAAACGCATAGTAGAAGGTGAGAGCAAAGCCGGGATCATTTCCGATGCCGTTATCGTTTTCATCGTCGAGATCATCATCGAGATCATCATCGGAGCCGTCGCCGAAGTTATCGTCCGATTTTTCGTCCAAGTTATCTCCGAAATCATTGCCTATTTCATCATTGGGAGCTACGCCAGAATCATTCGTGGTATCTTGATTGGGTTCAGCGTTTGTATCAGGCGTTGTTGCTGTTTCTACAGGATCAGCGTTTTGAGAAGTATTTTCTGCATCTTCACCAAAACCGCCGCCCATCAATGCCATCATGATGGCCTCCATATCCAGACCGCTCAAATCCAGATAAACATACTCGTCATTAAGGATAAACCGGGCAATGGTTTGTTGATTGTTGGAAATGGAAATGGCGATATAATCTTTTTGCTCTTCGGTCGCCGTCTTCTGGAATCCGGCAATCATGTTGGAGGGGCAAACGACCACTGTCAGTGCTGCGTTGATATCGGCTTGCGGCAATGCAAAGGGAACGGTGATCTCAATATTCTGCAAATCCAATGCTTTCAGCAGTTCGATCGGGTCGGGCAGATCCAGTTGTTCAAGTAGCGCAAGCATTTCATCCCAATCGGGCTCGGGCAATTCGATCGTATCCAGCAATGCAAATACGCTTTCAAAATCGATCGTTCCCAGCAATTTCAGAATATCAGAAGCGTCGATCTCCTCAATGGCCTGCTCAATATCAAATACTTCCTCGGGCAAAGCAAATGCAGTATCGGCGATTTTCAGGTCGGCCGAAAGAGCAACTGTTCCGCCTGTTACAACGTTTTTCAGTTGGATGTTGACCCAAGCGCCGTTTTCTTTGATGGAGAATGCGAGAGAAATGCTATAATCTCCGCGTTTCAGGGCGCCGTCCAGTTGTTCGTCGATCTGTTCCAGGATCTCTTTATAAGAAGCAAGTTGTTCTCCCAACTCCGTATCGCCGGAGAAGGCAGCATAAACATTGGCGGCATCAATCATTGGTATCAAAAGATTGGACGCAATTTCCGCAGAATGGATATTATCGTCAGGGTTGCTATCCATATTGCCGAAATATTGTTCGTATGTATCCAGCCCTTTGGACAAAGCAATAAAGAGTTCGTCAATGTCGAAGTCCGGAAGATCGATCATTTCTTCGGTGTCGATCTCGCTCAAAGCGGCAGTTACTTCTTCGGCGTCAAGCGCTTCTGTAAGGGATGAGAGCAGCTCCGCAACCGGAACGATTTTGCCGCAAATATTCAGCTCACCGTTTTGATACAACACCAACGCTTTTTCGCCACCCACCAAAGCAAATTGAGCATCTTCATCCAGAATGTTCAAAATGGCTTGGGTTGCGAAAGAGAGCGGCTCGCTATCCTCTTGATAAATAAAATCCCCGGAAATGGAAAGCGAGAACGATTTGTTTCCTTCCGCTTTCAAAAGGTTGTAAAGGGGCTTCAGATCCGAGCGGATGTTGATTGTTTCCGGCTCTTGCTTTGCAGGTTCCGTTCCGGTACCTGTTCCGGTACCTGTCCCGGCACCATCTCCAGTACCTGTTCCAGTTCCGGTACCTGTTCCGGCATCATCTCCAGTACCTGTTCCAGTTCCGGTTCCGGTACCTGTCCCGGTTCCGGCGTCATCATTTCCGGTACCGGAATCGGTTCCGGGCGTGGTGTTGGTTTCGGAGTTGTTTTCGATTGGGTCATTGCCGGAAGACTTTTTTCCGCAGGCGGAAAAAACCAAGGCAAAGACCAATACCAACAAGATGACCGAAACGATTCTTGAAGAGAAGTTTTGTTTCTTGCTTTTCATTGCTTTTCTCCTTTTTTGATTGTGCGTTGAATGTTTTTTGCGAAACGGGATCGTCAAATCCGGATTAACATCATTATTCTACTTTCATTATATCATTTTTTAGAGATAATTGCAAGTGGGAATTCAAAAGTATATTGAACATGGCGATCATTGCGAGCATTTTATTAGTAGCCCGTTCTTATTTGATCAACCTGCCATTGCGGAAGGAATAAAAGGTTTGTGCCCGCCACTCGATTTCGGGTGGCGGGCACAAACCGCTATAAAAGGATCGGAGCTGAAAGACAGGGCAATTTTTCATATTTCCGTTTTGTGGGAAATATGATGCTCAACTTTTATTTTTTATTCCTTTTCCCCAGTTTCCGATAATGATATTGGTGTTTTTGCAAACCGAAACGAAAACATTTTCCACCGATTCGGTAGTGCCGTTTTGAAAATAAACGGAAAGCGCTGTAAAAACAAGCGATACCAAAAGAGATACAAAGCAATGAAATTGCCCATCATCTTTGTAGTAGAGCGAATAGAGCTTTTTTAATTGCTCTGCGTTTCGCATATGTGAATCATATAAAACGCCGATCAAGCGATTGTCTATAATGGTTTTGATGATCGTTTCGTGTTTCAGCCAGCGTTTTATGCAAAAGAGCACTTCCTCGTTTTTGTTTTTGAAAGTCAGGGTTTCTATTGCTTTTATCGTATCGTTACGGATGAGATCGCATTCGTATGCAAGCACATCCATGACAGAATCGAATAGACGATAAAATGTGGCGCGCGAAACATAGTATTTTTCGCAAATATCTTTTACCCGTATCTTGTCAAGCGGTTTTTCCGCAAGGCATTCTTCCAAGCCCTTGCAGATCCATTCTGCCGATTTTTTTGCGCGTAAATCGTTTGGTATATGATACATCTTGGACCCTTCCGTATTTTGATACATTTTCTGCGCTTTTGTTTTGTATTGAATGCAGATTTTATGGAACTATTGTATCACAAATCTTTTTATGTCACAATATGTTATTTAAAAATGATACACTTTTTGCCAATTTGTCTTATATCATGCGCAGATTTTGTGAAACTATTGTATCATAATTTTTTATACTACAATATATCATTAAAAAAATATGGGAAATGAAAAAACAGAGGATATGAAAAATGTTGAATATGCGTGTAATAAGTTCTTTGCCCAAAAATGAAAAAGGTTCCTCGTTTGTAGCGTAATACAAACGAGGAAGCGTGTGTGTTGCGTAGAATATTTTGATAGAATTGTAGGCGGCCGGTTAAAATTTTCGCCGGGGGTGGTTAAAATTTGCGGGGGCGGTGGTTAAAATCGAAATTGCCGGTTAAAACGCGTTTTGGTGGTTAAAATCGAAAAAAGTGGTTAAAATGCGAAAACGGACGAGCGATCACGCCGTTATGGATTTATTTTGCGCGTGTATTCTTTGGCTTTTCGCGTCTGCACCCGGTCAAAGAGATCCTGCTCTATGATTTTCGGATAGTCTTCGGAACCCAGATAATGCGGGTTGGATAGAATATTGGAAACGGTCTGCTTGCCCCAGGCCTTTTTATTTTGCGGGGACGGGCATCCGAGACCCTCTAAAATGTCCTTGATCTCGGCAATGCTTTTGCCCTCGTCGTAGTATGCGAATATGAGTTTTACACAGCCCGCCTGTCCTTCGTGTAATACGATCTTATCGTTATAACGGTTGTATCCAAAAGCGATCCTCTTTTGCGCCGATGCCGGATTCATAAGTCCACCTCTTCATTTTTCTTTACACACATTATATCACAAAATCGGGCGGACATCTACGGACATAACCGGACATTTCGGGCGGTTTAGCCGCAGGGTTGCTCCCGCCTCTACGCTTTAAATAAGCAATTACAGATTCTTTCCGAAAACGGAAAGATAAATTCGAACGCTTTTGAAATGAACGACGCGAGGAGAACTGCCTCATAAACTTCGAGAAACGAGCGCATTAACTAGAATTTTTCGCTGAGAATCACATAATAGAGCTTAGTCATCCCCTTTGAGATTTCGGCGATATTATACTTGATACAATTAAACCGCCTGTAAAAATGATTAGATGTTAATTTTCCTAATCATTTCAAATAGATCGGAAACATCCCTTTTTGAGATATTGAAAGAACAAGGATTTTTTTTAATCCCTGATTCCACAATCTGTGCGCGATTTCGGCCGCAATTACGGTTTTCCCCAATCCAGTAGCGACGATATAAAACGCTCGCTTACCGCCTTCTTCAAACTTGACGAGGACTTTATCAGCTATGCGAAATTGTGAAAGCGCGGGGTGCTTTGGGTTGTAAATAAAAACGCAATCTATCCCGATATTATCGAAGAAACACGCTTTACTTTCACCGTTTACTTTTATATCTCCGGAGATTAATTCATAAGCGCGAACAGCAAAGGGCGGGATTGTACCGAATGAGTACTTCCCGGACAGAGAGTAGATTTCTTTTGAACGGGAAAGCAGTTCCTCTTTTGCCGAGGTCGGAGCCGGTATTTCAATTGGGGTTTGGACTGGCTTTTTGGCTTCGGGAGGCGTTTGAAGTTGAGAATCAGTTGGGGGAAAATAGACGTCAATATCATCAGTTGTGTCATCTCCAGGATTAACAACCGTTGTCTCTCCACCGCTTCGCTTACGTTGATCTTCTTCTTGCGCGGCTTTGAACCATAATTCGTCTCCTTGATATTCAGGTTTTCCACTCCGAAACTCAGCTAAGAATTGTTTGGCGGTTACTCCGGGAACAAACAAGCACTTGGTGCCGGGATCGCATCTCCTGTAAGCGTTTGCGAGCAACGGTATTGGCGCTTCAATAGGATCAGTAAATCCTGCCGCTTTTCGAGATTTCGGCAAATATGGTCCCGCTCCGCAAACAAAATCTACCAGTTGCTGCCAAGAACGATCGGTTCGATCGAAATCATTTTTTTGATAAGTCGGAAGGAGAAAATCGACATTCAACTCACCAACTATTCTTCCGCCGACCGTGGAACCCAATTCCACGGGGTACTGGAGTTCTCTCATATTACTCCATGGATTGTCATACGAGAAAAACGTTTTGTCTGAAATAAGTATTTTTCTACCATTGCGGACAAGATCAATACCAAAATCATTTGGATTCGAGTATCTTTGAATACCAATCCATCCACGCAAACAGCCATTTTACACCTCTTATTAGAGCATAAAGTGTACTAAATATTATTATAGCACAGTAAACTCTGTTTTTCAACAGGAATCGTCTATTTTCTTGGGAAAAAGTCTATATTTTTATACTTTTCATTCGAAAAGTTTAGATAAAACCAAAAGACGTATTATGTATTCTTATAACTGTCGAGAAGTGTTTGAGCCAGTTATTTCTTTACAATCCCCTCGTGATGCCCCTCTATGAGATACTTATCCAGTTCGCCGTTGTTGGGAGATTGTTTCCCGGTGAAGTAGTCGGACACATAGGTCTTTTGGAGCAGGACGTCACCGTAGTACTTCTCATTGTTCAAAATCTTACGAACGGTCTCTATATGCCACACGGGATTCCCTCGCGGAGAGGGAATCCCGTGTTCTTTTAATTCGGCCGTAATCGCTCGTAACGACAAACCGGTCGCGCGCCAGGCAAATATTTCTTTAACGATTCCGGCGCGTTCCGGGTCGGGAACGAGTTTTCCGTTTTCGTCGTGCGTATACCCGTAGCATACACGATTTGCAAAACCGGAACTGCCCTCGATGAACCGCGCCCTGAAACCCCAACGGACGTTGTGGCTTTTTTCCTGACTTTCGTTTTGATAGAGACACGCGTATATAGTCAGCGTTTTTATTGCTTCCGGATCGTTGATGTGGAGCTTTTCAACTTCAAAGAAAACGTCAACGCTGAGTCTGTTCAATTCGGAACAGGCGTAGAGGAGCTGAACCGTGTTGCGACCGAGTCGGCTGATGGACTTTACCAAAATCAAATCGATCTTTCCGTCGCGGCAGTCCCGCATCATCCGCTGAAAGTCTTTCATCTTCTTGTTGTGCCTTCCGGATGCCTCGTCGGCATACACGCCGACAAAGATCCAGTCCGGTTTTTTCGGGATCGATTCGTGAAAATATGCCTTTTGCACTTCAAGGCTGCGTTCCTGTATCTCCTGCTTTGTGCTGACCCGACAGTATGCCGCCACCTTTTTCAGGCGGATGATCTCGGTTGGCGGCTTCGGATATATGACCGTTATCTTTTTCATAAAAAGCGACCTTCGTTTTTTTACCCTGTATATTACCATAGGTTTTGAAAAAACGGAAGCCGTTTTTTGAATATTCTACGTATTGAACAATATGCCGTCCCGAGTCAAAAAAAGGTCTTGTCGGCATGGTCAGAGGATAATCCAACGATTACCCCATAATCCAACGATTGCCCCATAATCCAACGATTACCCCATAATCCAACGATTACTTTTTATATTAACGAAGTCCGTCCATTTAACTCATCAAAAAACGGCAAAATCGCCTGCCGTTCCGAGATTTTTGTGAATTTCGTGAAAAGTCAAAAAGCGCCGAAACCCCAGTATTTAAGCCACTTTCCGGGCTTTTCGCACAAAAAGAAAGTGGACGCTAAAAGCGTCCACTTATCGTGGTGCGGGCAACAGGAGTTGAACCTGCACACCGGAGGGTATTGGATCCTAAATCCAACGCGTCTGCCAATTCCGCCATGCCCGCGAAGTGTTGAGCGGGTGTGGCGGAATTTCAACGCACATGCCCGCTTTTGTCTGCCTTATTCTATCATAAAACGCATTGGTTGTCAAGTGCGCTTTTGGGGAAACAAGGCAGACTTTTTTTATTCCTTTTTCTTTTTTGGCAAGGGGATTTGCACCAGAATGATAGCGGCAAACA
>CAMOHW010000038.1 GCA_946615525.1 uncultured Clostridia bacterium
CAGCCCTCCCCCATTTTTACCCCTCTGCCAATGACGCGGTCACCAAGCTCGCAGATATGGGAAAACGGAGTGGGAACTACAAAATCCGGATATTGTCGGAGCGTTTCGATAAAGACTTTTTCCACCCGGCGCATCATTGCCGAACCCGCCTTCGCAACTACGGCGCCGCGAATGGTGCCGCCGTAGAGCTTGCGGTCGGTCTTTTGGTTATCAAACATATATTGGAAGAATGCCAGAACGCCGGGAACCATGAATTCGCAGTTCTGCGACTCCAAAAATGCTTCCAACCCATTGTTCCCGATGGGTGAATATTTGACATAGATCTCGCCCACGATCCCTACTTTGATTTTTTTGATGTTTTTGCGCGGGATGGCGTGAAAATCGGCAGCGATCGCCTGCATATTCCGGCGAAACGCTTTGCCGAACAGACCGCGGTTTTTGCGGAACTGCGCGCTCAACTCGTCAACCCAACGATCTACGACCTTTTGCGTTTCCCCGGGGTTTTGCTCGTAGGGCTTGACCTGATTTTTGAGCAGCATGAGCATATCGCCGTACATCACGGCAACAATGCCCTTCATCAACATGAGTTTGGAAATGCGGAAGCCGCTGTTCTTTTCCATTTTGGAAAAGCTGAGCGAAAGAACCGGCACATCATCCATTCCCATATTGTGCAACGCCTTGCGGATCATCCAAATATAGTTGGAAGCGCGGCAACCGCCACCGGTCTGAAACTGGATAAGCGCAGTCTTGTGTGGATCATACTCGCCCGATGTCAACGCATAAAGTTGCTGCCCCGACATACAAATGGCTGGATAGCACATATCGTTGTGCAACTGTTCCAGACCCTTTTGGATAATCGGTTTTCCGCCCTCGTGCAATACATGGAAGCGATACCCGTACATCCGGAAGATCTCAACGATCAGCGACATATGGATGGGAAAAATATCCGGCGCAAGAATATCGTGCGTCGCCTTCATTTCCTTGGTGAACGGCGGATTGGGAAACCCATGCTCTGCCGGAAGTTTTTCTTTTTGTTTTGCCATGAAAGGACCTCGAAAAAATGTGTTTCATTCAAAACCGCAGAGGATACCCCGAAAGGGTCCCCCTGCGGATCGTTTTGTTTTTTACTTGCGCTGATGATCCTCCGAAATGACGCGGCTGGTAACCTCTTTGCCGACAAACAGATCGGACCGCTCCTGCAAATTCAGTTTGGTAAACTGGTCCAGCGGGTAGTCCACCGGATTGTGCTTCATGGAATAACTCCGAAGCACCCGAAAAACGAGAAAACCGGTAATGAGCAGCGCAAGGATCGCGGAAACAATTACAACACTTGTCATTTCAAAAACAGCCCTCCGATCAGCGAAAATAGACCGGTCAGCACCGTTGCGACCGCGCCGGCAAACGCGAGCAGTTTCCAACGGCTGACAGGCAGTTCCCCGTGCACCTTTCCGGTATGCCCGTTCATGGTATAAACATAGGTTTTGCCCTTGCGCTCGTCCCGGTAGGTCAGCACCCAAACGGGGAGGAGCGAATAATCCCAATGGCTGTTCAGCACGCGGCTGCTCCTGCCGTAAACATTCATGGTGGTATAGATGCCGATGGTGGAGCGCAAAATCTGTTCGGAATAGTGATCGATCCTTCTTTTGAGTTCTGCCTTGATGTCATCCTGTTCCAGGTTCCGCTTTTTTGCAGCATAGCCCGAAAGATAGGGCATGGAAAAATCTTCAAGCGCCGCGCTCGGATAGGGCAAAATGCCTTCCAGCATTTTTTTGTCGGCGTCCGAGAGCGCCGCGGTGGTCAGGTCATCAAAATGGATCTGCCCCCGACGGTAGATTTCAAAATGTGAAACTTCGGTGTATTCGCGATTGCCCGACCTCCATTTGCGAACGCGCGTTGCGTGCGCTTTGATCTGCGAATCGGTGTTGGCGTCGGTCACCCAAAACGGATAGTAGATGCCGGCGATTTTTTCCACTTGTTCTTTTACGAAAAACGCCTTTGGCACAAACCATTTCTTTTTGACGAATTTGAAAAAAATCTCCTCCGCCGCCGCTTTGTCATAGCCGAAAGGAATGATTTTTTGCGGCTTCATCTCGCCCGAAAGCCGGCCCAACAGAACAATGGGATTGTGGCAGTAGGCACAGGTGCTTGCAACGGTGTTCTCGTCGGCAATGATGTGTGCGCCGCAATGCTTGCACTCGTATTCGTTCATTTGTGCGTTGAACGCTTCCTCTGCGGCCTTTTCCTCCCGCAACTTCTCCTCACTGTTTACGCTCAAAACCTGCTCGCGCGTGAACCGGGAAAGGCAAAAATCGCAGGTAAAAAGCTGTTTGGCGGCGTTAAAGGTCAACGCCGCCCCACAGTTTGGGCATTTATAAGTTGCTGCTTGCTCCGACATGATCTTCCTCGTTCAACCGGCGGGATCAGTCTTTTGCGTGTCCGCATTCGGGACAGAATCTGGTCCCGGCGGCATTTTTATGTCCGCAGTTGGAGCAGAACCATTCGCCGTCCGGCTTGGGCGCGCCACATTCGGAGCAGAACTTGCCGGTATTGGGCTTACCGCACTTGGGACAGGTCCAGGAACCTGCTTCCGCCGGTTTGGCGGCACCGCACTCGGAGCAGAATTTGCCGGTATTGGGCTTGCCGCATTTGGGGCAGGTCCAGGAGCCGGCCGCTTCTTTCTTTGCCTGTTGCTGTTGCATTTGCGCCTGGTTGGAAGCAGATGCCGATGCCATAAATCCACCTGCGGCACCCATGCCGAGGCCCATACCCATAAACGCTTGCGCACTGCCGGCAGAGTTGCTTCCGGCATTCTCGATCCCGCGCGCAACGGCACCTTGAACATAGCCCTCCCGCACCGAGGGATCGCCCAGCATGGCGCCCTGGTTGCGCATATTGATGAGTTTTTTGGACTCCTCGTCATAGCTGACGCTTGCAATACCAACGGCAAGCACCTCAAAGCCGCGCAGTTCTTTCCAGCTCTCATCCAATTCGGTGGACATGAACTTGGAAAGCTCGGGCAATTTGGACATGACCTGGGAGATGCGGACTTCCAGCGACATCCGGTTGAGCGCCGCGCCAAACGCCTGCAAAAACTCGGAGAGGTATTGCGCGTTGATATCATTGATATCTACACGGGAGGCGTTCTTTGGGATCGCCTCGGAATAGAACTTGATGGGATCGGTGATCTTGATGGAATAAGTTCCGTGCGCCCGCAGGAACAGTTCGGCATTGTAGAACTGGTCAAAATAGTTGACCGGATTGGGCGTTCCGAAGCGGATGCCTTTGATCTCCTGCAAGTTGATGAAGAACGCCTGCTGTTTATAGGAGGGCGTTCCCGAATATTTGACGCGCGCAAATGTATCACGAAGGGCAGAACCGAACTGACCGTTGAAGAGCGAAGGAGCGGCGGAGTTTTCCACCCGGTAATACCCTTCCTCGGCGGTGTAATCAACAATTTTGCCACCGTCCACCAGGATCATAAACTGGTTGGGATATACATGAATGATCGACCCGTTGGAGATCACGTCCGAATTGCCGCGCTTATTGTTGTTTCTGCGGTCACGGCGAACGGTAACTCCTTTGGTAAAAACGGTGTTGTCGTCCATATTGTCGGCTTCCAGGACCTCCAACCATTGGTCGGCAAGAGAGCCCTTGACGGAATCGCTTAAAGCTTTGATCAGTCCCATTTCTTTTTCTCCTTTATGTAATTCAAAATACTTTTAAAAAAGCGGGGAGCGCGCAGCTCCCCGAACATTGCAATCGCCGCGGGAATTTGGAAAACCCACCGGGCCGTGTAGTCGGAAATTCTGAACCCTGTATTCCAGGGCGGTGTCCTCTCCCCTTCCTTTTACTGCTCCCAACATCCGCTTCCCGCTCGGGACAAGTCAACCGAAAACGGGGGCGGGAGGTCTGCAAACCGGGAAAGCGTCAGACTCCTTTAATCGATTGTAGGCTCAATATTGCCGCCTATCACGCACTCGGCAGGAAAAAGTCAAAAATCAGTTCTTTCCGTCGTAGTCAACTTCCTCGGAAAACTGGTCGTCAAAAATATCGGCAACATCGTCAAATTCGTCGTCATCGTCAATGGTGATGAGCGTTTCTTCGCCGTTTTCATCCACATCCAGGCGCAGGATGACATATTCGCAGAACTCGTCTTCCTTTTGCTCCTCGGTTGCCGGAATCATGGCAAAATACTGTTTGCCCTTGTATTCCGCCGCGCCGATCAGCTCAAATTCGCTCTCGTTGCCTTCCTCATCGGTCAGCGTATAGAATTCGCGTTCGTTTTGATTTTCTTCCATGAAAAAAACCTCGCCTTTCTCTATTTTAATATCACTTATATTTTACATGAAAGATTGCTTTTTGTCAAGTGCTTTCACCGCTTTTCGGTCTCAAATTCCACAATTTCGGAAAGGACGGTATTGCTGATGAGAAAGCCCTTTGGCGTAAACGCCGCTCCGCCCGCGGTGCGGTGAACATATCCTTTTGAGATCCAGGGTTCCAACTTGGCAAAAAATGCTTTTCCGTCATGCCCGAATCGCTCTTGAAACGCCTGCTGTTTCAGCCCTTCGGAAAGCCGCATTTGCAACATGACATACTCGTTTTCGCGCTCGGTCACGCCCGGCGTGTTTTTCTCGATACAAATGTCCTCGCCGCGCAGATATGCTTCCAGATCCCGGCTGTTTCCAAAACGGACGCCCCCAAAATCCGAATGCGCCGCAACGCCCAAGCCAAGATATTCTTCCATATCCCAATATTTGCGGTTATGGCGCGATTGATACCCCCGCCGCGCAAAATTGCTGATTTCGTATTGCTCCAAACCGTTGGATGCCAAAAAGTCCACCATGTGCAGATACATTTCCGCCGTTTCTTCTTCCCCGGGGAACGGGAGCTTGTCGGCGCGCCGGAACAACGGGGTTCCTTCCTCCAGAGTCAGAGCGTATGCCGAAAGGTGTTCCGGTGCTAACGGGATGAGTTTTTTCAGGGTTTGGGCAAAGCTTTCTTGTGTCTGATACGGAATACCGAACATAACATCCGCATTCAGATTTTCAAATCCGGCTTGTCGCGCCTGATTCCAGGTTTGCAAAAAGCCTTCAAAAGTATGCGTTCTTCCCAGGGCGCGCAGTTCTTCGGGGCAGGCACTCTGCAAACCGATGCTCAACCGGTTGAAGCCCAGAGATCGCATTGCCGAAAACAGCTCCTTGCTCCCGGTTGCCGGATTGCACTCGGCGCTGACCTCGCAACCCGCTTCCACCGAAAAGGTTTTGCGAATGGTTCCCATAATTTCTTCCAGCTGTTTTGCCGAAAGAAGCGTTGGCGTTCCGCCACCGAAATAGACGGTTTGCAAAGTATATTCCCGGCAGATTTCTTTTTGCCCGGCAATATCGCGGCAAAGCCGCCGGACGTATGCGCCAATCAGTTCCTCCGAGCGCGCGGGGAGCGAACAAAAATCGCAATACAAACACTTGGAGCGGCAAAACGGAATGTGCAGATAGAGTCCCAGCGGTTTCATTTTTTGCCCCTCCTTTGTTTTCCTGGTTTTATTTTATCACATTCTTTGAAAAAAGTCAAAAAAAATTATCTTTCCATCAATTTTCCCCTTTTCTTTCGCCCATGAATATGGTAAAATAAAAGATGGTAAAATAAAGAAAAAACGCCAAAAAGGAGGAACGATGATTGAAACTGATCCATACCGCCGATCTGCATCTGGATTCCCCGCTCGCCAACCTTTCCGCTGAAAAAGCAAAAGCCCGGCGCGCCGAACTGCTCAATACCTTTCGCCGCATAGTGGAGTTTGCCAATGAGGAGGACGCACGCGCGATCCTGATTGCCGGAGATCTGTTTGATTCTTCCAAGCAGATCCGCAGGCGCACGATAAAAACCATTCTGGAAACGATCGCTCTTTATCCGAATATTCAATTTTACTATCTTGCCGGAAACCATGACGGTGGCGCCGGTCTTTTCGACTGCGGCGAGGTCATCCCGCAAAATCTGTTTTCCTTCTCCGAAAAATGGACCTCCTATGATCTGGATGGCGTTACCATTACCGCTGCAAAAAAGCCGGTGCCCGAAGAGCTGAACCCGGACCCGCAGAACACCAACATCGTCCTTTTGCACGGAAAGATCGTGGATGCTTTTTCGGCCTTGGGCGAAGAGGACATCCCTTTGCGCGCCTATGCCGGGAAAGGCATTGATTACCTTGCGCTGGGGCATTACCACTCGTTTACCGAATATCGCGTAGATGACCGCGGCTTTGCCTGCTACTCCGGAACGCCGGAGGGACGGGGCTTTGACGAATGCGGCAAAAAGGGCTTTGTCCTTTTGGAAACTGCGCCCGGTGAGCGCATAAAATACCGTTTTGTGCCCTTTTCCACCCGAACCTTGCACGAAATCAAGCTGGATCTTTCCGGTTGCACCACGCAAACCGGCTTGGAAGACCGCGCCAACGAAGTGCTGCGCGGGATTCCGGACGGCGACATGGTAAAGCTGACGATTTGCGGTGAGCTAGACCCCGATTTTGAACCGGATTATCACCGGATCGAGCGCTATCTTGCCGACCATTCCTGGTTCTGGAAACGCAAAGACGAATCCATGCTGCTCATCCGCTCCGAGGACTACCAAAACGACCATTCTCTCAAAGGCGAGTTCATCCGCCTGGTACAAGCCGAAGGATCGTTATCGCCCGCCGAGCGCGATATCATCATGCGCACCGGCTTGCAGGCGCTTTACGGAAGAAAGGAGATCGAACTATGAAGCTGATTTCCCTTTCCATTCAGAACTTTGGAAAATTACACCACTACGATTTGACGCTTGAGGACGGTCTGAACACCGTTTGCCAAGAGAACGGTTGGGGAAAAACCACCCTTGCCGCCTTCCTGAAAGCCATGTTCTACGGTCTTCCCAAATCCGGCAAAAAGGATTTGGACGAAAATGATTACAGACACTACGAGCCCTGGCAGGGCGGCGTGTTTGGCGGCAATCTGGTCTTTTCCTGCAAGCAGGGCACGTTTCGCGTAGAGCGCTCCTTTGGGGAGAACGGGACCTTTGCGCTTTATGATCTGGCATCGGGGCTTCCGTCCCATGCTTTTTCCGAATCGCTGGGCAACGATCTGTTCGGCATTGACGCCGAGGGGTTTGAACAAAGCGTCTTTCTTTCAACGCGGGCGCTGAAAGCGAAGGACGGGAATGATTCGGTCCGCGCAAAGTTGACCGGAATTGACGAGATCCACGATATTTCAAACTACGAGGACGCCTACAAACTGCTGGATGACCGCGCAAAAGATTACAAAAGGCGCGGCGGCGCAGGATATATCGGCGAAACCGAATCCAAGATCCGTCAAATGAAGGACGCCCTTTCCGAAGCGCGCGGAAAACTGAGTCAACAAAAAAGGATCGAGCATGATCTGGCCGACGTGCGCGCACAACTTGTAGAAGCCAAAACCCGGGAAGAAGAGTTGCAAAAAGCGCTTCTGCGCGCAAAGCAGGTAGAGGAGCTGCGCGCATACGAAAGCAAATCAAATGATTTTTTACGACAAAAAGCCGAAATCGAGCGCCGCTTTGACGGCGACGTTCCCACGCGCGAAGACCTTGCCGCCTGCCGCCGGATGATCGAGCGGATGGATATTGACCGCTCCGACCTTGCAAGCAGCGGTTTGAATCAGGAAGAACAAGCCGAGCTGGTGGCTCTTTCCGGCCATTTCCCAACCGGGGCTCCCGGCACCGAGGGGCTCAAAGAAAAACTGGATCTTGCAACCACTTTGCGCGCCGAACAGGCAAGCAC
>CAMOHW010000039.1 GCA_946615525.1 uncultured Clostridia bacterium
GCGTAAATCCGCCGGGACCTGACGAACGGTAGTGGCATGTTCGTCCACAACACAGTAAAAGGTCTTATACTGCTCGCTGTATTCTTTGAAATTGCGAATGGCGCCCAGATAGTTTCCGATGGTCAGATTTCCACTCGGTTGAACGCCGGAAAAGGATACTTTTTGTTCCCCAAACATTTTCTTTTTCTCCTTTGGGTAGTTCATGCAAATCCGGCGGCGGATCTTCCCGCCGCCGGAGAATCAATACGATTATTGGATATATTTGTTGTTTTTCAACCATGCGTTGTAAATCGCATAGGGAGAGCTGAGTTGCTCGTATTCCTCACTCGATTTGGAATCATATTTTTCATCTTCTACAAACTCGAATGCTCCGCTTTGCTGATTTTCCTGCGCATCTTTATGCGGCACATATTCCGTGCTGATCGCAGCGCGAACGGCATAGTTGATCTCTTCCAGATCCCAGGTTGCAATCAAGTCGCTCAAAACAGTATATTTGGCAGCCTCTCTTGCATATCCTACCTGGTTGTTTTGAGAATCAAGTTCATTGATCTCCATGTACCATTCTCTATCTTCGTGCGGGGTGAGAAGGCGCTTGATCTCGACCAGAAGCGCTTTGAGCTCATCCATGTTTGCACAATTCTCAATTCTTTCAACCAGTTGAGCGTTCAAATTGTAAAGATAGCGGATCAACTCGGCATTCAGCGTTCCGCAATAGGTGAACTCGGGATCAGTCCCCGGAACAACAACATTGGGTTGCGCCTGTTCGCCGTTGCGATACAAATCAAATATGACGCTTTCAATCGTCTGGTCGGTTTCTACTGTAACCAGCCAAAGAGCATAGGTCCTTGCACCCGGCCGCAACCCGGTATTTCCGTCATCATCCGTTTCATACAACCATTCGGAGGTATCGTCAAAATCCATTCTGACGGTGAGCTGATTGTTTTGGCTGGTCGCCTTTGCGAAAACTCCGTATTCATATTCCAAACCCGGAGCATACACCAAATAGGTATATTTGAGTTTGCCGTTTGCCATAGTCTTTTGCGATTGCAGGACCTGCAAGGAACCGTCAGCCGCCTTTTTACAGGTATCTGTATTGAACCACTCTCCCCAAATGACAGGGTTGGAGGAAATAGAAGACTTGGCCATTCCGGTATTCAAGCGGACTTGATATGCGGCGCCATTCTGTATGTCATACTCTTCCATAGAAGCAATCGCCAAAGAATGAAAATCCAGATCCAATGTTGGGTCTGCGCCGGAAATGTCGCGGTTTTGAACTTTTCCGTTTTCCCAGATGTTTTCGTCCATATCGGGTTCCGGATAGGTCAGGAAGGCGTTTCCGGTCTTGAAAATATCCATGTGATAAGGATACTCTGTAGAATAGGAAACCGTCTTTTTGTTGTTATCCAAAGGATCCGGGATCAGTTTATAGGTCTTGCCTTCAACGCCGTATTGCAACAGAGTACGGAACTCGGCATTGGTGTTGAGCAAGGTGACCACTTTCATACATTGCGTCAGACTTTCGGTTTGAGAGCAAACGCCGAACATACTGCCGTAAACATCCTCGGCCGAAATGGTCGGGTTTTTGATGACTATGGGATAGTATTCGGAATCATCCGCCCGATAAGCGCACAAGGTCGCATAATCCATGGTTTCAATGGAGAGTGCGGCGGTTTGCCCCTCTGTGAGTTCACCATAGGAGCCGTCAAACTGATGTTTTTTAAGGTTCAGGAATGCTTTGGTAAAGTCCGGATCGGTAAACAGACTTTGGAATTGCAACGGAACGCTTCTGGAGATCTCTGTCAGATCCTCATAGCGGTATCCGATAACCGAGAGCCCGCCTTCGTTTTCAAAGGTATCGGGGTTGATGTTCCAAAAATATGCCAGAAGATTCAGGCACTCTTCATAGGAGGCGTTGATGGGCAGGATGCTGGAATCCCCTTTGGCTTTGATCTCATCCAGATAGTTGTAGATGTAATCATTGAAAAGCCCGTTAATGTTGGGAAGGCAAGCATCGATACCGGTTTCATCCGCTAGACTCTTGTTCAAAAGCATGACAGTATATTCCCCGACGGTGTGGTTGTTCGGGATCGCATAAATACTGCCATTATAGGAAGCGGCGTTCAGAAGATGGCTGTTGACATTTTCGCGAATGGCGTTGGAGTTACCGCCGTTCAACTCGATGTTGAGCGAGGAAAGCCATCCGTTCTGCGCATACTCCTTGAACATATCCTCGCCCTCCAAATAGATAATATCTACCTGGTGGTCCAAAAGCGCCGGATATTTGATGACGGTAATGCCCCACTCGTTCACTTCCGTTTCGGCAGGTTTCGCCTCGTCTTCGCCGGTTTTGGGAGAAATATTTTCCCGCGTTGCATAGAATCCGCGGATCTCATTATCCAGCGTTTCACGATAGACGGACTCGGGGATGTAGTTGACGACCAAATGGATCTTGAAACGATCCTTGGTGATCTCATCCAACTTGGCCGTAACGATTTCCTTTGCTTCCTTGCTGACGCTGGTCTCATCCTTGGTTACCACCCACATGGTAAGGGTGGTTGCCGTTTGTTGGAACTTTTCCTCAAGGTCGGTCTGCTTTTTGCAGCCGGAAAGGACCATGGGCAACAAAAGCACCAGGCAAAGCGCAAAGCATAGCATTCTTTTTTTCATGTAGATTCCTCCGTTTCGGGATGGGAATGTCAATCGGAATCACCGCGCAAAAGTCGGTATTTCCCATATATTCATCTTTTCTATTTTACAACATTTAGAAGATTCTGTCAAGTTCTTTTTTCGCGCACGCGCGAGAACACTCCGGTTTGAAAGGCAACCAGACCGATTTTTTACCGGTGACTATCGACTTCTTGCACAAAAGATTTTGGCTTGGTTGTATCAGTCCGCCGGTTTTTTCGGTCTTTTTTCACAATTTTCGGGAAATCGGTTTGTGAAATGCGACAGTTCTTATTCCATGAACCCTTTTAAGTGGCGCGCACGGCTGGGGTGGCGCAATTTGCGCAGGGCTTTCGCCTCGATTTGGCGAATACGCTCTCTGGTAATATCAAACTCTTTACCCACTTCTTCCAGCGTTCTGGTCCTGCCGTCATAAAGTCCGAAACGGAGTTTGATGACATGGCGTTCACGCGGGGTAAGCGTATGCAGCTGCCGCTCCAATTCCTCGCGCAAAATGTTTGCCGAAGTCGCTTCAGCAGGAGACGGGGTGTCGTCATCCGGAATAAAGTCACCCAGGTGGCTGTCTTCCTCCTCACCAATGGGGGTTTCGAGGGATACCGGATCCTGCCCCACCTTGATGATCTCGCGCACTTTTTCCGCCGACATACCCAGTTTTTCGGCAATCTCTTCGGGCGTGGGTTCTCTGCCCATTTCCTGCATCATCTGGCGGGAGTAGCGCGAAACTTTATGAATGGTCTCCACCATATGGACCGGAATGCGAATGGTTCTTGCCTGATCGGCAATGGCACGGGTGATCGCCTGGCGGATCCACCAGGTCGCGTAGGTAGAAAACTTGAAGCCCTTGGTATAATCAAACTTTTCAACGGCTTTCATCAAGCCCAGGTTGCCCTCCTGGATCAAATCCAGAAAATACATTCCGCGGCCGACATAGCGCTTTGCAATGCTGACGACCAAACGCAGGTTTGCCTCCACCAGTTGCGTTTTGGCGGATTCATCCCCCGCCATCATCTGCTCGGCAAGTTCTTTTTCGCGCTCGCCGCTGACCAGCGGAACTTTACCGATCTCTTTGAGGTAAAGGCGCACCGGGTCATCGGTTCCAATGCCCTCTTGCTCCAAAAAGTTGTCAATGCCTTCGCCGGTACCAAAAGAGGCGACCTCGTTTTCGATCTCGTTCATCTCGTCCTTGGAGAAATCGTCATCCTCAAATGCGACACCGCTATCCTCCAACTTCTCGTAAAGTTGGTCGATGCTGTCCACATCAAAATCCATTTCTTCCATGACATCGTCCAGATCACTTGCCGAAAGTTTGCCTTTTTTGCCTTTTTCGATCAACTGGTCAACATCAACTTTCTCTTTGGCGGGCTCGGATTCTTCAAGGGACGTTTCTTTTTCCTCGATCAATTCCTCTTCCACCACTGCAGTTTTTTGCGTTTGCTTCTTGCTCATTCGTTCCGGTCCTTCCTTTTATGTAATTTTGTCTTTCTGATGGTTTCCAATCTGGTTTGCAGATCGGCGTCCTTGACGCGTGCTTTTTCGGAAAGCACGCAAAGATTGTTGACGGTTTCCCGGAAAACATCGGGGCCGTTTTGTGTGAGTTCCCGCCGTGTCATTTCGGCTTTTTGGATCCTGCCCATTTCATCGGGTGAAAAGTCCTCGCCCAACAGCGCAAATTGAAAACCGGATTCACTGTTTTGCAGTTTGAGAATGGCCTCAAATACCTTTTTGTAAAACTCGGTTACAAAATCTGATGCCTCCAATTTGATTCGACCCGCGACAACTTCCCTGCGGTATTCCTCAAACATGAGCAGCATTCCGATAACCGATTCCTCGATTGCCGCCGCTTTGGGATCCTTTGCTGCATCGGGATTGATGCGGTCGCCGAAGTTTTTGATGGAAGCGCGCGCCTCACGGCTTTCCTTTGCTTTATAATCCTCGTATTTTTTGCGCCGGATCTTTTCAATACTGTTGCGCAACGCCTCGACCGGCAGTTCCAGGCGCTTGGATGCCTCGCTCAAATACACTTCCCGTTCAACGGCGGAAGAATACTCGGCAATGGCGGCGCAAAGTTCGGAAGAAGCCCTGATTTTTTCCTGCCCTACCGAAAGATTGTGCCTTGCCAGAATGGATTCCAACTGGTATTCAAATCCTGTCCGGCTGGCATCCAACAGGCGGGAGAACCGCTCGGCGCCGAATTTGCGGATGTATTCGTCGGGGTCTTTTGCTCCCTCTACCCGAAGGATGCGCACCTCGATCCCCACCTCGCTCAAAATTTGCATTGCTTTTTTTGCCGCTGCTTGTCCTGCATCGTCGGCGTCATAGGAAATGACGACCTGCTTGGTGTATTTGGAAAAGATTCGCGCATGATTGGGCGTAATGGCGGTGCCCAGCGTTGCAACGGCGTTTTCAAAGCCCGCCGCGTGCATGGCAATGACATCCATATACCCCTCGCACAAAATCATGCGTTCCGCGCCACTGTGTCGCGCAAAGTTGAGCGCAAACAACTGGTTGCTCTTTTTGAACGCCGGCGTATCCGATGTGTTCAGATATTTTGGTTTGCTATCATCCAGCACTCTGCCTCCAAAGGCGACGATATTGCCGGAGGTGTCCAGAATGGGAAACATGACTCTGCCGCGGAAATAGTCGTAGGAGCGCCCGGTCTTTTGGCTCTTGCCGCAAAGGAATGCGGTTTGCAACTCCCGATCGGTAAACCCTTTTTTGTGCATATATTCGGTCAGACTCCCGAAAGTATCGGGCGCATATCCCAGACCGAAATGTTTAATGGTGGCCTCGGACAACCCGCGCTTGCCCTTAAAATAACTCATACCGGGTCCGCCGATCGCCGGGTCAAAGAGGCACGCGCGGAAAAACTTGGCCGCCTCCAAATTGGCTTCCAACACCCGTTTGCGGCTAACGGTTTCGCCTGCGGCGCGCTCCTCGCTCTCGCGCGGCATGGGAAGCCCGGCACGGTCGGCAAGGAATGCAATGGCATCCACAAAATCCATGTTCTCCGCCTTTTGAACAAAGGTGATGGCGCTTCCGCCGGCATGACACCCGAAGCAGAAGAACATTTTTTTATCCGGTGAAACGGTAAAGGACGGGGTCTTTTCGCTATGGAACGGGCAAAGCCCCACCCAATTGGAGCCGGTCCGCTTTAATGTAACATACCGCCCGACCAATTCCTCAATGCTGGTGCGGTCAAGCACTTCTTGCACAAAATTTTCGGGTAATCGCAAGCAAATTCCCCTCCTTTCCTGTATCTTCTCTGTTTTTCGTTTTTTTATACCTTATACACGCCAAAATTTGGGAACGAACAGTTCCTTATAAGTTTCAATGGCGAAGCGATCGGTCATGCAGGAGATAAAATCACAAACGCTCCTGCCAACGCCTTCCTCATCCGCAATTTGCCGATAGAAAGGCGGCAGTTTATCGGGATGCTCCGAAAAATACTCAAACAAAGCGGCAACAACGCCCCTTGCCTTGCCCTCCTCGGATTTTGCGATCGGGTTGGTGTAAACCGACTCGAATAAGAAGGCGCGAAGCCGGTTGGTCGCCTCTCCGATCTCCGGCTCCATGAGGATCTGTGGGCGATCGGTGCTTGCCTTGATGACCGAATTGACCATGTTGTTGATGCGTTGCCCGTGGGTTTCGCCCAAAATCCGGCGCAGATCCTCGGGAATATCCGTTGTTTTCAGGATCCCGGCACGGCAGGCATCGTCGATATCGTGATTGATGTAAGCGATCCGGTCGGCATACTTGACGATCACGCCCTCCAACGTGGACGCCATGTGGCTTCCGGTATGGTTGACGATCCCGTCCCGCACTTCCCAGGTCAAATTGAGCCCTTTTCCGTTGTTTTCCAGCTTTTCCACCACGCGCAAACTCTGGCGATAATGGGTAAAGTCTTTGGAATACAGGCGTTGCATTTCCATTTCCCCGGCGTGACCAAACGGCGTATGCCCCAAGTCATGTCCCAATGCCGCCGCCTCGGTCAGGTCCTCGTTCAGGCGCAGACCGCGCGCAATGATGCGCGCAATTTGCGTGACTTCCAGCGTGTGCGTCAGTCGAGTGCGGTAATGGTCGCCCACCGGCGCCAAAAAGACCTGCGTTTTGTTCATCAGCCGGCGGAACGACTGGCTGTGAATAATGCGATCGCGGTCGCGCTGAAATTCGGTGCGCACTTCGCAGGGGACATACGGAAAATCCCGCCCCTTTGTTTGGGATGTTAAAAAAGCGTAGGGGGAAAGGGTTTCTTTTTCAAGTTCCAAGAAAAAATCTCTGGTTGTTGTCGACATCTTTCGCTCCTTTCATCTCAATCAAAAATAAGATACGCGAAAAAAATGCAAAACACTCTTTTTTTCGCGTATTTTTTTATAATATTTTTTTATAAAATCTATTTTGCTTCAAATTTCGGCTTTTTCAGGCAGAAAAACCTCTCCGATCAGTTTTGGTTCGACCGTTCCTCCGCTCATCTCGCGCAGGCGGAACAAAAGATCCTTTTCGGTATTGCCGCGCACGGTAAATTGAAGGGTAACATACTCGGCAAAATCCGTTTTTCCCGCCTCGGCACCGTATTTGGGCAATTCAGCAAGAAAGCGCGGGTGGTCGGCATAAGAGCAGGTCACGCTCCAAGTGCGGCATTTTTCCAATGTAACGACGCGCGCTTCCCGCACGGCAAGCATTGCCGCTTTGGAATAGCACCGGACAAGTCCGCCGGCACCAAGCAGAATGCCGCCGAAATAGCGCGTGACTACGACTACCGCATTGCTGACACCCGATTTTTTCAACACGTCCAACACCGGAACGCCGCCGGTGCCCTGCGGCTCGCCGTCATCCGAGCAGCG
>CAMOHW010000040.1 GCA_946615525.1 uncultured Clostridia bacterium
CTCAATAAGGACGGTTCCAATTATCTGGCCAATGCCGGAAAACGCCCTGCCGCCCATGAACTTTGCGGCATCCATGTCACTTTTGCTCCTGGTCCTCTGCGATGCCATCCGCATTGTGGATGAAATGCGCACCTTCCGCGTCATTGCTTCTCCGGAGCTGAAAACGATCTTAGAAGAAGTGGAACCCCGCAAAAAGAAACTGCGCCAGGGTGACCGCACAGTAAAGATCATCAATGATGAAGCCGGTCAATCGCTTTATCGCGTGCGTCGGGCGCGTGAGGTGGTCGGATTCTTCCGCCGCGTCAACGATCTTTCCGCCGCTTCCCCTATTTTTTCCAAAATGATCGTTTTTTCGTTGATCTGCGCGGTCTGTTGCGGTTTGGCAACCTCGTTGATCTTCCAAAATCCGTTGCGCGGTGTTTTGGTCTTTGTCCTGACGCTGATGTTCTCGGCACCGGCAAGTTCCATTTTCCTGTTCTTTGACCCCTTGCGGCGTGCCAACCGCCATCTTGTTTCCCGTCGCTCGGCGCTCGTAGGCGAGGGCTCGGTCAACGAATACAGCGGAACAAAAACCATTATCTTTAATGATACCGACGCTTTCCGCGCCAAACGGCAAACGCAGGTCAACCTGCCGGACGGCGACGAGTTCCGCCGGGATATCCGCCTGACCGAGGCGCTCTTCCGCAAGATCGGCGGAACGCTTGCAACGGTGGATCAACCCATTATGATGGAAGAAGACCCCAACATGGTCATCAACCTGGTGCGTCTGACCGAAACCGGTGTGGAAGCGCTGATCGATAACAAATACCGCATTCTGGCAGGCGACTCCACCTTCCTGCTGCACAGTGATGTAGAACTTCCGCGCGAGTCGACCGATCGGTCGGTCAGCCGTTCCCGCGGCGTCAGCGCGCTGTATGTTGCCATTAACGGAACATTAAAACTGACCTACGAAATTGCCTATACCATGAACCAGTCCTTCCGCGAGATCATTGCGCTTCTGGTTCGGACGGGCACTACGCTCGCCGTGCAATCCTATGACCCCAACCTGAACAATTCCTTCCTGCATATTGGCTTTGCCGATGGCGATGAGGTCGTTCGTGTCATCAAGCCGGCGCAATTTGAAACGCCCGCCACCGCTGAAATTACCGATACCGGTGCCGTAACGCTGGATGGACCGTTGGCAACCGCCTACCCTCTGCGCGCCGCTTCCCTGATCGTTCGGGCGCGGCAGTTGGGCTTCCGCGCGCTGCTTACTTCCATTTTTCCGGGTGCGTTGCTCGCCTTCTTCCTTTCCTGGCTGCTGCCGAAAAATCTGATCCCCTTCCTGCCTTTGATAGCGGTCGGCTATCGGTTTGCCTGGCTGGTAGTCTCCTGGATCATCTCGTTCATCTCCCTTCGCCGCCGCGCCGTGTTTGAAGACACCCGCGAGAACTTGGCAAACGAAAATCAAAATTGATCGCAAATGCAACGCCGGAGGTTCTCCTGTTTTTTGGAAAACCTCCGGTTATTGCGGAAAAGAGTTTTTATGACAAACGGAAAAAGACTACCCAACAGCACTATTCTCAAATCGGTGCAAAAGCCGGCGCGCTATTCCGGCGGTGAATACGGTCAGATCCTGAAAGACCCTGCCCGTGTCAAAGCCCGTTTTGCGTTCTGCTTTCCGGACACCTATGAGATCGGAATGTCCAACCTTGGGGTCCGCCTGCTTTACGGAGCGCTGAACCGCGAGGAGGATATTTGGTGCGAGCGCGTCTATGACCCCTGGGTGGATATGCAGGAGCAGATGAAAAGACACGATCTTCCGCTTGTCGCCCTGGAAAGCAAGGATCCGATCGGTCAATTCGATTTTGTTGGCTTTACCCTGCAATACGAGATGAGTTACACCAACGTTTTGAATATGCTGGATCTGGCAAAGATCCCGCTCCGCTCTGCCGACAGAACCGAGGAGGATCCCCTTGTCATTGGCGGAGGCCCCTGTTCCTTTAACCCAGAACCAATTGCCGACTTTTTTGATCTGTTCAACATTGGTGAGGGAGAGATCATGTTGCCCTCCATCGTCAAACTCTACATCAAAATGAAGGATGAGGGTCGCTATTCCCGTGCCGCCTTTTTGCATGAAGCCGCAAAAACCATTCCCGGCGTTTATGTTCCCTCGCTTTATGAGGTGGAATACTTCCCGGATGGAAGGATTAAGGAATACCGCCCTCTGTATCCGGATATTCCTGCACAAGTGCAAAAACAGATCATCCGCGATTTGGACAAAGTCTATTTCCCCGACCGGGTAGTTATGCCCTATATTGAAACGGTGCACGACCGCATTATGCTGGAAGTTTACCGCGGTTGTATCCGCGGTTGTCGTTTTTGCCAGGCCGGAGCCATCTATCGCCCGGTGCGCGAAAAATCGCACGAGGTCCTCAATTACCAGGCAAAAGCGCTTTTTCACAGCACCGGGTATGAGGAAATCTCTCTGACTTCCCTTTCCATCAGCGATTATACCGCGTTGGAGCCGCTTTGCGACGATCTGCTTTCCTGGACCGACGACAACATGGTCAGTCTTTCGCTCCCCTCTTTGCGCGTGGATAATTTCAACCGAGAGCTGATGAACCGCATTGAAAGCGTTCGTTCCTCCTCGTTGACCTTTGCGCCCGAGGCGGGAACCCAACGGCTGCGGGACGTTATCAACAAAAACGTGGTCGAGGAGGATGTTCTTCGTGCCGTCAATGTTGCCTTTGGCGGTGGAAAAACGAATGTCAAGCTCTATTTTATGGAAGGGCTGCCCACCGAAACCGACGAGGATCTTGCCGGCATCGGTGCGCTTGCCGAGCGCGTTGTGGATGCGTTTTATGCCAACCCTAACCGCCAGAAAGGCCGTCGCCCGCAGGTAACCGTCAGCGTTTCCTGCTTTATTCCCAAGCCCTTTACCCCCTTTCAATGGGAGGCGCAGGATACCATGGAAGAACTGGCGCGCAAACAAAAGGTGGTAGGTGACCACATTACCAACCACCATATTCGCTACCAACACCACGACGCCGAAGTCAGCCACATTGAGGCAGTGCTGGCGCGGGGCGACCGCCGGCTTTCCAAAGCCCTGGAACTTGCCTGCGCCGAGGGTTTTAAGTTTGACGCATGGGACGAGTTTTTTGACTATCAAAAATGGCTGGATGTGATCCGCCGTGCCGGACTGGACCCCGATTTTTATTCCTGCCGCCCGTTTGGGCTGGACGAGGTTTTGCCCTGGGATATTATTGATTGCGGCGTTTCCAAAGCATTTTTCCTGCGTGAACGCGAACGCGCCTACCAGGGCAAAACGACCCCCAACTGCCGCGAACAGTGCAGCGGTTGCGGCGCAAACAACCTGGGCGGCGAACGCGCTGTCTGCCCTCATGTAAAAGCCCTGCCTGCCGAAGAGATTACGGCTCTGCCGGAGCAAAAGATCCCCGACCGACAGGAAACCTTTTCCGCCTGGCAAAAACTTGCCGAGCCGAAAACTCTGCGCATCAAATTCCGCAAGGTGGGCAGTTTGCAATTCATCTCCCACCTGGATCTGCAACGCACATTCTCGCGCGTGCTGGTGCGGGCGGATATTCCCATGTGGTACACACAGGGCTTTAACCCGCACGCAAAAATTGCCTTTGGACTTCCCCTTTCGGTTGGCACCGAGAGCGAGTGCGAATTCATTGATCTGCGGCTCGACCGCGACATTTCCCCCGCCGAATTGCGCCGCCGCCTGAACCGCGAATTGACGCAGGAGATGGAGGTGGGCGAGGTCTATGAGCCGACCACCAAGTTCTCAGACATCGGCTGGGCGCGCTACGAGATCTCTCTGCGCTTTGCAGAAGCAAATGCCGAAACTGCCGCGGCTCTGCAAAAGCTTTGGACGACCTCTCCCCTTTTGATGACGAAGAAAACAAAGTCCGGCGAGAAGGAAATTGATATCATTCCGCTGGTTCGGGAGATCCGCGTGGTTTACAACGCCGACCGACCCGGTGAAATTCGGGCAAGCGCTCTGTTATCCGCCTCCGAGGGAAACTATTTGAACCCGGAAATGCTGATTGCAGGCGCAAAGCGGGAACTCGGCATTCTTTCGGGTGACCCGGCAGAAGAGGAATATTCCATTCTGCGATCGCACGTTTACCTTGCCGACGGCAAGACCGAATTCCGCTAATTATGTTATATGAAAAAACCACCCTGCCTCGCGGCAGGGTGGTTTTTTTTGCAATGTGTTTGTTATTCTTCCGAATCCTCTTTGGAGGAAAACTCGTCGTTGGCAAACCGTTCAAAAAACTCGTCGGCAGTAATCAAAACCGAGCGCGGCTTGGAACCGTCCGGCGGGGAGACAATTCCCTCCGCCTGCATCCGGTCGATCAGTTTTGCGGCACGGCCGTAACCAAGTCCAAGTCGGCGCTGCAACAGCGAGGTGGACATTTTCCCTTCCTCCATAGCAACGCGAACAGCGTCCAGATATTTGGTATCGTCCTTTGCGTCGTCAGAGACCACAACATCGTCCGCTTTGTTTGCCGCTTTGGAGATCTCGGCAGAAAGTTCTTTCATCTTTTCGGTAAACTTTTCGTCATAAACGGCGTTCCCGTTCTTGGCGCGGATAAAGTTGCAAACGCTTTCCACCTCTTTATCCGAAACGAAGGCACCTTGCACACGCTCGGGGCGGGTAGAGCCGACCGGTGCGAACAACATATCGCCGCGGCCAAGCAGCTTCTCGGCACCAACACCATCCAGGATGGTGCGGGAGTCCACTTGAGAAGCCACCGTGCAGGCGATACGGGAAGGAACATTGGACTTGATCAAACCGGTAACAACGTCAACCGAAGGACGCTGGGTACCCAAGATCAAATGGATACCGCTGGCACGCCCTTTTTGGAGCAGGCGGCAAATGGGCTCTTCCACCATATCTCTTGCCTGCAACATCAGGTCGGCAAGTTCGTCAATGATGATGACCAGATACGGCATATACGGTTTATCCGGGTCATTCTTGGTAATTTCGTTGTATCCCTCAACATTCTTCGCTCCAACTTCCTGGATCAGCTCAAACCGGGATTCCATTTCGGCAACGGCGGCTTGCAGAGCGCCTGCGGCGTCATTTGCCGAAGTGATGATGGGAGCCAGCAAATGCGGAATGCTCTTATAGGGAGTAAACTCCACCTTTTTCGGGTCAACCAAAATCAATTTGACTTCGTCCGGCTTGGTGTTGAACAACAAACTGGTAATGGTGCAGTTGATACATACCGATTTACCCATTTTGGTGGCACCGCCAACCAAAAGGTGGGGCATTTCGGCAATATCAAAGACGACCGGATCATTGACAACATCCGCACCCAGCGCGACCGTGAGTTTGGATTTGCTTTTTTGGAAAGCATCACTCTCCAAAAGATTACGCAAGAATACGGTATAGCGCGTCTTGTTTGGCACTTCTACGCCAATGGCGCTCTTGCCGGAAATTTGCGCCATACGAACATCTGCTACCGCAAACGCCAGCGCAATATCGCTGGCCAGATTGGTAATGGATTTTGCATGAACGCCGGCGGCAGGAGTGATCTCATACCGTGTAACGGTAGGTCCGCAGGCATAGTTGATGGCACTTACCCCAACGCGGAAGTTTTCCAGCGTTGTTGCAAGGAGCCGCATATTCTGCTCGATCTCGGTGCGGTTTTCCTCGCTCATGGGGGCGCCGCGTTTTAAGAGATCAATGGGCGGAAATTCATACTCTTTTGCAACCGGCTCGGCAGGAGCAGGTGCGGGAGGAGGCGCCACTTTTCTGGGCGCACGCACGGGCACCGGCTTTTCCGGCGGCAGGGGCGCGTGCTGCGGCGGCTGATAAAGCGGCTCGTCAAGATCTTCATCGTTGAAGATGCTTCTCAAATCAAAATCGCGATCCTCTTTGCGCACCTTCTTGGCGTTCTTGTTTTCCGCTTGCGGGAAGATCGGATCGGCGCTTTTGTAATTGGTGCGCGCCTCCTCCGAAACGGGTGCCGGAGCAGTTACGCGCGGTGCAGGAGGATCCACCGGGGCGGCAGTGGTTGCAGACCGAGGCACCGGATTCGGTCTTTGTTGCGGAGCCGAAATCTGATTTCTCCTTGCCTGTTCTTCAATTTGTTGCCGTCTGCGCTCATCTTCCTCGCGCATTTTGCGGCGAACCTCCGCCGGCAAATAAAGCTGAGTTCCTTCGGTATTGGAAACGGCGGGAATAGACGGGGGTGCGGCCTCTGTTGAGGACACCGGCAGATTCCCGTTTTTATAAATGGTGACCGAGCCGTCCGGGTATCCTTCCGGCGTAGTCTTGACATCACTGGTTTGCGCGCGTTTTTCGTCCGCCGCCTCTTTGGCACGGCGTTTTGCCTTTTGGGCTTCCTGCTCGCTCAAAGTCATGTGGTCTTTTCCGGAAAGTTCGCTGCGGTGTTTGATGCGCATCAAGATATACCGCGGGGTCATTCCCAGCATATAGAAAAAGCTTGCAAAGAACAAAATGAATTCCAAAATGAACGCGCCTGCCCAGTTCAAGAACCGGATCGCCAAATAGGCAAGCATACCGCCCAAAAATCCGCCGCCTTTGAGCGCGGCACCTTTGCTGAACAGTTCCCCTCCGCTCAAATAGGTCTTGCTATGGAAGGCAAAGGCAAGGTAGAAGGTGTGGATCAGCATAGAGGTCAGCAGAATGAGCGCAAAGGAATTGGCAATTTTGAAAACCAATCGATTTTCCTCGCGCAACCGCCGCCAAAAGACAAAAAGCACGATCATTGCCGCCGGCAAAAACAGCGCCGAAACGCCAAACATTCCATGCAAGGCGTAGGAAATTCCATATCCGGCATGCCCCATCCAATGGCTGCCCGGATTTTCCAACCGGTTGCCGAAATTACAGATCAAATTCAGCAAAAGACAAATGGCAAGGAATGCTCCGACGCCCAAAAAGACATACGGCACAACGGCCTGCGCACGCGCGCCTTTTTTGGGGCGGCGTTCCCGCAAGCGGACGGTTTCTTTTCTGCCGGGGTTTGCCTTTGCGCGCGAACGGCTTGTCCGGCCGGAGGAAGCATGTTTTTTCGGTTTGGCGTCCGATTCGTCTTCCCAGTCCGTAGATTCGGTATCTTCTTCCCGGAAGCCGGAAGTTTCTTCGTCTTCCTCGGCAAATGATTCGTAAGAATCTTCGCGGAAGGAGTCGTTCTTTCTTCTCATCAGTCGGTTACCGTCCTTTCTTTCAGCGTTCGAGGCATGGCATTATAGCCAGTTATAAGATATTATATCATAGTCCCCGCGGAAATACAAGGGATTTTTTCTGTTTTTTGTAATTTTGTCCCAAAAATCATCCCAGCAAAACATCCAAAATCATCATGACCAAAAAACCGGCGGCAAAACTGACAGCACCGATCTTTTGGCGCACGCCGTCCTCCATTTCGGGGATCAGTTCTTCCACCACCACATAGATCATGGCGCCGGCCGCAAAACTTAAAAACCAGGGCATGGCA
>CAMOHW010000041.1 GCA_946615525.1 uncultured Clostridia bacterium
TTGAAGAGCCTCGGAGAAGAATCGCGTTGCCGCTTTTGTAGGCAAGGGCAAAGGCATCAACTGTGACATTGGGGCGGCTCTCGTAAATAATGGCGACAACGCCGATGGGAACGCGCACCTTTTGAATCTTCAATCCGTTCGGGCGCTCAACCGTATTAATCACTTTCCCAATCGGGTCTGCAAGCGTTGCCACCTCGCGGATCCCCTGCGCCATAGCCGCAATCCGTTCCGCTGTCAGACGCAGACGGTCTTTCATAACATCATTGATTTGATCGGCATTTGCAAGGTCTTGCTCGTTTGCCGCAAGAATCGTTTGGGTGTCTTCTTCCAGCGCGTCGGCAATGGAAGAAAGAGCGGCGTTCTTTTTATCGGCGCTCAAAAGTGCAAGCTGCCCTTTTGCCGCCTTTGCCTGTTCCAGAACTTGTTCGGTAGTCATACCGTCTTCTCCTTTGCGTAAAAGCGGGTCCCAACCGGCTTGCCCTCGGTCAAATCATAGATGCTTTTGGGGTAAGCGCCGTTGAAAATGGCCATATCCACGCCATTCTCCATACCCATTTTTGCCGCTTGCAGTTTTGTCTTCATTCCGCCTGTTCCGCGTTCTGTTCCGCTTCCGCCGGCAAGGGCAAGGATCTCATCGGTCAACTGACGGACCTCGGTAATCAGCGTTGCCTTCTTGTTGCAACGCGGATCCTCGGTAAATAACCCGTCAATATCCGAAAGCAGAACCAAAAGGTCGGCACCGGTGTTGATCGCCACCATTGCGGAGAGCGTATCGTTATCCCCAACCTTAATTTCGCTGGTCGCTACGGTATCATTCTCGTTGATGATAGGCAAAACGCCCAGTTCCAAAAGGCGCTGGATGGTGTTTTGAAAGTTTGTAAGCCGATCAATATGCTCAAAATCATCACCGGTCAAAAGGATCTGCGCCACGATATGGTGATATTCCGAAAACAACCGGTCGTATGTATCCATCAATTCGCACTGACCAACAGCGGCAGCCGCCTGTTTGGTGGGAATATCCTCCGGGCGTGAAGAAAGGCCGAGTTTCCCCACTCCCATTCCGATAGCACCGGAGGAAACCAGAATGATCTGGTGCCCGGCATTCTTCAAATCGCTCAAAACACGGCACAGTTCCTCGGTCCGGCGAATATTGAGTTTTCCGCTTTCGTGGGTCAGCGTTGAGGTTCCGATTTTTACAACAAGTTTCATTTGGCAGGCATTTCCTTTGTTAAAAATAAAAACTTAATCTATATTATACAAGAAAAAAAATCTGATGTCAAGAGTTTTGTCCCCTGTTCTGCCTTTTTATAGTTGACATTTCCAAAAAAATATGCTAAACTTGTGTTAGTTATTTCTTACTGGAAGGAGGTTGCTCCTTTGGCAAAACACCTGCTTTACAATATTTTCAACGGCAACAAAGAGAAACCGGACGCAAAATTGGAAGACGTGACCCCGAACATCGGTTACTTTTTCAGATTGTTGGGCAGAAAATTTTGGCGCTTGATCTCGCTCAATTTGATGATGCTCCCCATGGTGCTGCCGGTTTTGATTGCCATATTGCTCTATTTGGCAATTCCCACAACACCTACCAGCGTAACGGCGCTCTTTCCTACCTTATATGGTGCAAACTTGATCCAGGCATCGCCCGAGAGCGCCTACCTTTTGAACCTGTTTGGCGGTCAATGGCTGATCCCGAGCTATCACGCGACAGGCACTTATGTTGGAATTGGTATTTGCATTGTCTTTTTGCTTGTGACCTTTGGCTGGCAGAACATTGGAGCGACCTACATTTTGCGCTCCTATATCCGCGGTGACGCGGTATTTTTGTGGTCAGATTACTTTTATGCCATTAAGCGGAACTGGAAGCAGGGCTTCTTTTTGGGATTGCTTGACTTTTTGATCCTGTTTTTGCTTGGGTTTGACGTGGTTTATTTTTACTTCCGCATTGGCCCATTCGGCATGAATCTATTGTTCTATGCAAGTTGCGCTTTGGAGATTCTCTATTTCTTCATGCGCTTTTATATCTACCTTTTGCAAATTACTTTTAAGCTTTCCATTCGCAAGATCTTCAAAAACGCGCTGATTTTTACCCCTTTGGGCGTCAAGCGGAACTTGATGGGCGCTTTGGGAATCTTAATTTTGACTGCGATCAACGTTGGTTTGATCCTGCTGATCGCTCCAACCGGCGGCGTGATTGGAATTGGTCTGATCCTGCCCATTTTGCATTATCCCGCATTTACCGGCTTTATTGCGACTTATGCCGCGTATCCGATCATTGACCGTTATATGATCGCTCCATTCCGCAATACTGCGGAACAAAGTGAATCAGCCCCCGAAGGCGAAACGCCGTCAGGAGCCGATCCCCAGTAATTCACCAACCGAACCAATTTGATAGCCATGCGCCAGAAGCTTTGGAATGAGCCGTTCCAGGGCTTCCGGCGTTTTGCTATTGTGCCCGATAAAATCGTGCATCAAAATAATATCCCCCGGTTTGACCGAAGTCAAGACACGATTGATGATCGCGCCCGCATTTTTAGACTCCCAATCGCGCGTATCAATGCTCCACAAAATAACGTGATATCCTTTTTCTTCCGCAGCCGATAAAACACTCTCGTCGGTTGCTCCTTCCGGTGGGCGAAACAGGTTTTGCATTTGACCGCACACGTCTCGAATTTGCAGCGCGCAAGCGTCCAATTCCTGCTCCGCGCGTTCCTTGCCAAGTCCATATAAGCGGATATGCGAATTGGTGTGGTTGCCGATTTCGTGTCCTTCCATGGCTACCATGCGCGCCGTTTCGGGATAGTCATGCACATTCTTCCCGATCATAAAAAAGGTCGCATGAATGTTGTATTGCTTCAAAATGGCAAGGATTTTGGGCGTTAAGATCGGATGCGGACCATCATCAAATGTCAGCGCAATGCGTTTTTGATCGGTATCTACCCTGCGATATTCCTGGGCAAAAGCGGGAAGATCGAAAAAAGAAAGCAGGCAGGAAAAAGCAAGAAGGAGTCCGCAAAGCCGCAAAGAAACAGCGGATTTAAGAGATAGAATCATTTGCATTGCTCATGCAGATCTCATCGATCCTGCCAAACCGGAACCCCTGATTTTTGATCTCTTGAATCACCTGCTTCAAAATGGCGGCATTGGTGGCGGAAGTCGGGTGGAGCAAAAGAATCGCGCCGTTGTGAAGGTTCTCCAAAATAATCTTTTTTGCCTTTTCTGCCGGCATTTGGCGGTTGTTGTCCCAATCCGGGTAAGCAAAACTCCAAAAAACGGTTTGGTAGCCCTTCTCGGTCAGGCATTTGAGGTTGGATTGGCTGAAACGACCTTCGGGTGGACGATAGAATTGGGGCATTTTTTCACCGATCAACTCCCAATATTGCCCTTCCAAAAGATTAATTTCTTCCATCAATGCTTCGTCACTGGAACGGCTCATATCATGGTGATGCGCTGTGTGATTCCCCACAAGATGCCCTTCCGACACCATTCTTTGCACCAGTTCGGGATTTTTAGCGATCAGATTTTGCAAAATAAAGAAGGTCCCCGGAACATTTTCTTCTTTCAGAACATTCAATATTTTGGCAACATTCCCGTTTTCATAGCCGGCGTCAAAGGTCAAATAAACAACCTTTTCTTCACTCGTTTCATTTACATTCGGATCCATATAAACGGTATTGTATTGTTCAATAAAGGATAACTGCGCGTCCAATTTGGGACGGCGATGATCCTTTACATGAACGCAATACCAGCTATATCGGTCATTTCCCTGGGCAAAGCAAGAAACAGGAACCGCGCAAAAAAGAAACAAGATTGCAAGGAAGAAGCAAGAAATTTGCTTTCCATTTATTTTTTTACTCATTTTCGGCATTCTCCTATGATTGAATTTGCAAAAATAGTTTTTGCATTTTTACAAGATTCAAAAGCTGAAATGCCAGTTAAAATGCCCACTTTTTATGGAAAGTACCGCGAAATATGAAAAAATCGTTCTTTTTTCATCTATTGACAAATCATGATAAAAGAGATATAATAAAAAAAGACGATCAAGAAAGGAGGCAGGATATGGAAAAAGCATTGGTTGCCATGAGCGGCGGCGTAGATTCCAGCGTGACCGCCCTTTTGATGAAAGAACGCGGCTACGATTGCATTGGCGTTACCATGAAACTATTTGGAAACGATGAGATCGGACTGCAAAAAGAACATTCCTGCTGCTCCTTGGATGATGTAGAGGACGCGCGCGCGGTTGCCATGCGCTTGGGAATACCCCACTATGTGTTCAACTTTACCGATCGCTTTGAGGAATGCGTCATCAAGCGCTTTATCAACGATTACGAAAGTGGAAGAACGCCAAATCCATGTATTGACTGCAACCGCTACCTCAAATTTGACGCGCTTTATCGCCGCGCGATCGAATTGGGCTACTCAAAAATTGCAACCGGGCACTATGCCGGCATTGAATTTGATGAAATAAGCGGACGATACCTTTTGAAAAAGGCGAAAGACCTTTCCAAAGACCAAAGTTACGTTCTTTGGTCGCTCACGCAGGACCAGCTGGCGCACACGATTTTCCCGCTCAACGAGCTTTCCAAAACCGAAACGCGCCAAATTGCCGAAGAAAATGGCTTTTTGAACGCAAAAAAGCACGATAGCCAGGATATTTGTTTCGTTCCCGACGGAGATTATGCCGGCTTTGTGGAGCGCTACACCGGCAAAACCTATCCATGCGGCAATTTTGTGGATCAAAACGGCAACATTCTGGGCAGACACCGCGGCATCATCCGCTATACCCTCGGTCAACGCCGCGGACTGGGCATTGCCTGGAGCGAACCGCTTTACGTTTGCAAGATCGATCCCGAGCAAAACGCGGTGGTTTTGGGGGACAACAATTCCCTTTTCTCCAAAGAACTCTTTGCAAAAGAGATCAATCTGATCGCCGCGCCGAAAATCGAAGGAGAAATTCGCCTGAAAGCAAAGGTGCGCTACCGCCAAAAAGAGGAATGGGCAACCGTCAGCCAGCCGGATGAAAACACCTTGCATGTGGTATTCGACCAACCGCAGCGCGCCGTTACCGCGGGTCAATCGGTGGTTCTCTACGACGGCGATACCGTTTTCGGCGGTGGAATCATTCAATAATAAAAAAGCCAAGCGCTTCTTTCTTTTGAAGTGCTTGGCTTCTTTATTTAATTTACTTTTTCTTTCTTGAAAAGAGAGCAAATCTTTCTGCCAATCCACTGTTCCAGAGCGGCAATCAGCGGAATCAGCTTTGTATAAGCAAATGCCAAAGCAAACGTTGCTATTGTAACGGCTATGCCTATGAACAAAACAGAAACGGAATACGGCAATTTGGTTTTTGCAAGCAACAAATACAAACCACATCCCAAGGAAAGTGTAACCGGCCAATGGAAAGCATAAGTATAAGGGCTGATCTTCCCTGCAAATTTGAGCGGTTTGATAGACAAAAGCTTCTGTAAGAAAACAAATTTGCAAATACAAACCAAGCACAATCCAATCCCCAACGCCCGAATGATTCCTGCATGATTGGAGATAAAACCGGGCAAATGCCGAATGGGAGCCCACATTCCGGTCATTGTTTGATTGAGGCAAGCGAGATAAGCACCGAAGATTCCCAAAAGAATCAAAAACACTTTTTTAGACAATATCCAGCGAACACCTTTTCCAATATAGGAGTCGTCAAGTTCTTTCCTATCCAAGCAATCAAAAGCAAGCGCGCCAATGGAAAAGGCGGCAAGATGAGGGCTGATCAAAGCAAAAACAAAACCGCAGAAAAGATAGGTCAATTTAGCAATTTTTACGTGGTCTTTTGCAAAATAGGATATTGCCGTAATCAAAATTGCTCCATAAAACTCAAAGCGAATCGTCCAAAATGGTTCAACATACCGGCTACCTTCTACAAACACACGGTAAAAGGGCTCCAAAAGAAAGGCGTTCAAAACAGACGGCTTAAAATTGTTATAATCCAATGCAAAACTCAAATTGGGATTCTGTTCTGCCGCTTTCAAGTGAAACATCAGTCCGCACCACATCAATACCGCGGCAAACAAAATTGCAGGAAAAACAAGTTTGACCAACTTGACATATTGCCGGACCGGAGAAAGAGCATGGCTTACTTTGGGTTGGGATCGATACATTTTTCTGGCAATCAAAAAGCCGGATAATACGAAAAAGCACTGAACGGCAGTACTTCCATTGGTAAGAATATTCAGCGGGCTGTTCATAAAAAAGCGGCTAAGCGCAGAGGCATCCGGCTGATATGTATGATAACTGGATAGAAAGATGGCGGCTAAATGGCAAAGAATGACAAAAACCGAGGCAATGCCGCGAAGACCGTCCAGATAGTCAAGGCGCGTTTCGGCTTTGCTTTCTTTTGCGATTGGATGTTTCATTTGCAATTCTGCATCAATTGTTGTATTCACAATCTTTCCTCTTCTAAAAGTAAAAAAATGAGTTCTTCATTTTTTATTCTACAATAAAAGCATTCATTTGTCAAGAAAAAATCAAAGAAAGGAGCAATGGAAATCAGAACCCAAACGCGCGCAAAATCAATTGGTTGCGTTTCTTTAGCGCATAGCGCGTTGTTCCTATCCTGGCGGATAGGAGATGGGGCGATTCGTTAGATCCGGCAAAAAAGCAGGGTGTGCGTTTGCACACCCTGCTTTTTTGGTGGAGATGATGGGAATCGAACCCATGTCCGAAAACCCCTCGGCATGACCTTCTTCGTGGGCGGTCTGTTATTTGAACTTCCCCTTGGGCGGCGCGAACAGACACGCTCCTCCTTTGGGTAGCCCTTTTGTGCCTGACCGGTTCAAGGGCGAACCGCCGATGCAGGTTTACCACTCATTTGACGCTCACACCAAAGCCGTGGTGTTCTTTGGAGGAACGGGTGACCCTCAGGTCACGGCACTGCCATTAGGCAGCCAGAGCAACAGTTTTGTTGTCGTTTATTTTAAGGTTGGGCAGTTATCGAGTTTACCCGGCTCGCCACGCTTATCATGTGTCAGAATCCCCGTCGAAACCATTACAGCCCCATATAAGGGCGTAAGGATATTATACAAGGTTCTTTTCGTTTTGTCAAGTACTTTATTCTTCGTAGGAGCGGTCTTTCAAATGTCGTTCCATCGTCCTATCGGCTTGTCTTTCTGCGTCGGTTTCCCGTTTGTCGTAGAGCTTTTTGCCGCGGCAAAGCCCGATCTCCATTTTGACGTAACTTCCCGAGAAATAGAGAGAAAGCGGAATGACCGAGAAT
>CAMOHW010000042.1 GCA_946615525.1 uncultured Clostridia bacterium
TTTCCAGACTTTGCGACTGCGCGTTCATGCGATACAGAATGGCAAAATCACTGTATTTTGCCGTTCCGCGCGCAACTCTGCGGGAGATGATATCCACCACGCGGCGCGCTTCTTCGTTCTGGTCGTCACAAAGCACCACATGGATCTTTTCGCCTTTCCCCTCAGCCGTCCAAAGCGTCTTGCCCATACGGCTTTCGTTTTTAGCGATCACGGCATTTGCCGCATCCAGAATGTTTTGCGTAGAACGGTAATTTTGCTCCAATTTGACCACTTTTGCCCCCGAAAACGCGCGATCAAAGGACAAAATATTCTCAATGGTGGCACCACGAAATTTGTAAATGCTTTGGTCATCGTCCCCCACCACCATCAGGTTGCCGTAGCCGCCGGCAAGAAGGCGCGTCAGTTCAAACTGTGCAGGGTTGGTATCCTGATACTCATCCACGCAAACATACTTGAAGCGACGCTGATATGCCTCGCACACATCCTCGTGGTTTTGCAACAAGCGGACCGTTTGCAGAATCAAATCATCAAAATCCAGCGCGTTGGATTCACGCAGGACATCCTGATAAGCGGCATAGACGCGCGCCACCTGTTTGAGGCGAAAATCCGACTCCGCTTCCATGGAAAGCTCCTCGGGCGAGAGCATTTTGTCCTTGGCCCGACTGATCAGGTTCATAACGCCCTTGACCGGAAGAACTTTTTCATCAATACGGCAACGGTTCATTGCCTCCAACATGGCTTTTTTGGAATCGTCGGTATCGTAGATGGTAAAATTGGGGCGGTAACCAAGCAGTTCGCCATGGCGACGCAGAATCCGCACACAAACCGAATGGAAGGTGCCGGACCAAATTTCGCCCGCCGCCTCCGAATTTTCGGGAAACAGCCCGGAAAGCCGCGCTTTGATCTCACCTGCCGCCTTGTTGGTAAAGGTGATGGCGAGGACACGGTATGGCTCGCAGGGCAGTTCGGCAAACTGCAACAACGTAGTATTCAGCTCTTCGGTTGAAGAAGAAAGTGCGGCGCGCAATTGGTCAACCGTTTCCCTCGAAAGATCCGACGGGACATATTTGCTGAAATAGGCATTGCCGTAGCGGATCAAAAAGGCGATGCGCCGCACCAGAACGGTGGTTTTCCCGCTCCCTGCCCCGGCAAGCACCAAAAGCGGTCCGTTGACGGTGAAAACCGCTTCGCGTTGGCGCTCGTTCAAAGACGCATAGGCGCGGTCAAACAACGCGCGTTTTGCGGAAAGATATTCCAAACTTAAATCACTCATGTAATTATCCCAGTTCCTTTTATTTTGCAAGAGCGGCAAGATAGGTTTGTTTCATAAAAAGCGCGTCCTCCGCCTGCGTTCCCGCAGACTCGCAGATGATGCGCGGCGCAACGCCCTCGCGCACAATGGCTTCTGCAAGCGGCTCAAACTCCGGTCCGAAGACGGTATCCGCAAAGGTCAAATGCTTTTTCTCCCCTGCCGCGGTATATTCGATTTTTGAAAAATGACAATGCAGGTTTTGTGCATAGCGGTCGCCAAGCGTGTTGGCAATGGTATCAAACACACGGCGATAATGGTCGGCATCCGGGAATGCACCGCCGCATTGACGCGCGTTGAGATGTCCGAAATCCACCACGGGCGCATAGATCGGCGAAGTTTTGCATTGCTCCAAAACTTCTTCCAGGGTCCCCAACTGATTGATTTTTCCCATAGTTTCAATGCCAAGCGCGGCGCAAGGATGATCCCCGACCGCGGAGGCAACTTTTTCCAGTGTATCGCGCGAGAGGCGCATGGCCTCCTCGCGGGTGATTTTTGCGGCACTTCCGCTATGGATCACAACGGTATCCGCCCCGAGCAATTCCGCCGCCCAGAGCGATTTTTGGATGTATTCAATGCTTTTCAGGCGTTTTTCTTCCTCTACGCCCGAAAGCGAGATGAAATAAGGCGCGTGAATAGACATTTTAATGCCGTGTTCCCTCGCCTTTTCTCCAATGGCGCGCAAAGTTGTCTCACTTCCGGCAACGCCGTTACCCGCCTCATATTCATAGGCATCCAGCCCCTTTGCGGCAAGCCAACCGGGGGCTTGCAGAGTGGATTTCATCCCCTCCTGAAAGAACCAATCCCCGTTTCCGCCGGGGCCAAACAATGCCTTCATAGCGTTTCCTTTCCTGCGGTCGGCAACAGCTTGTCCACCGCCGCTTGATATTCTTCTTTTGTGCAAATGATTTGGACAGCGGCAAGCAGAGCGCTTGGCGTCATCCCCTCGGGAAGTCCGAGCGACTTTGCAAAAGCATCCCGTTTCCGGCGGCTTTCGGTATGCCCGGTCAATCCGTTCAAATAGAAATCGGTTTTGGTAATGTTCGCCCTCTCAACCGACACTTGTCCGTCGGAAAAAGGCAAAAACAGGCGGGCAAGCAGTTCTCGCTCCATCCCCTCAACTCCGAGAACTCCCTCGGCAGACGGCTCCTGCTTACGCTTTTCCACTCCGCTGATGCGCGGAATGTAGAGTTGGATCAATCGATCGGAAGGGATCAACGAGGAAAGATGCCCGCGAATGACCTTTCCGGCGCCGTCGCTATCGGTCAGAATGATCAGCGGTGTTTTGCTTGCAAGCGCGCGGAAAAGCGCCTGTTTTTCGGCCTTTTTGAAAATGCCGAACCCATCGGTGGTCAAAATAGTGCCTTCGATCACCGATTCCAGGCGAAGTTTATCATATTTCCCTTCTACGATGACGGGATACGCCACCGCCAGTTTTGTTTGTTCTGTCATCTCACAAAATACCAAATCAAGACCGCCGCGCCCAGCAAAATGCGATAGACGCCGAACGGAACAAATGTGTGTTTTTTTACAAATTCGGTCAAAAACCGGATCACGAGCATAGAAACCAAAAAAGAAACGATCGTTCCAACTGCCAGCAACGCCCAGCCGACCGGCGGCATGGAAAGCCCCGCTTTCCCGGTCGTTTCCAAAAATCCGACCGTTTTCACGGCGCCTGCACCCATCATGACTGGGACAGCCATAAAGAACGAAAACTCCGCGGCCGCGCTTCGCGATACCCCCAAAAGGCTTGCGCCGAGAATGGTAGAGCCGGAGCGTGAAGTGCCCGGAATGAGCGATAAAATTTGGAACAAACCGATAAATATTGCGGTTTTTACCGTGATATTTTCGTTTTTTTCGATTTTTGGCAGTTTTCCTTTGTTTGCTTTTTCCAGGGGCAAAAAGGCAATTCCATAGAAAATAAGCGCCGCGGAAACGACCATTCCGTTATAAAACCAACCGTCCAGATCCTTGCCGGTCAGCCGTTCCAAAAGTCGATCTCCGAAAATGCCGACAACCGCCGCAGGCAAGGAAGCAAGCAATACTTTTGCCCATAAATGCAACGCGCTGCGCCGTTCTTCGTTTGAAAATCGCTTTCCAAACGGAAACAACCGTCCAAAGAATAAAACGACTACGGCGCAAACGGCGCCGATTTGAACAACGACCTCAAACAACTCCCAATAGGCATTGAGAATTGCCGGATCTTCGCAAAAGCGGAACGGCAACCACTCGGAAAGCAGAATCAAGTGTCCGGTAGAACTAATGGGCAACCACTCGGTAATCCCCTCTAAAATACCGTAAAAAACCGCTTTGAGCCATTCGATCGCCGCCATAAATCGCTTCCTTTCCGAAAACGATCAGCAGTCGGACGGGCGAACCTCCAACCCCCGCGCAACGCCGGCACGCAGAATATCCCCCTCCTGCACCGCGAACGGAACGCGGCACCAATAGATCATGGAAGGGTGCGGCGTTGCCGCAAGCGGATTTCCATCCGGTGCGTAGAGTTCGTTGACGGCAAAAGGCATTCCGATCTTGCCCGGCGTGATCAGTTCCGCGGCATCGCCGACCGAAACTTTGTTGCGCTGAATAAACCGATACAGCCGACCGTTTTCATTGACCTCGGAAATTCCGCACGCGCGCAGAACTTCCATTTCTTCTTCATGATATTCGGTGGCCGTGGAAAAATATGCTTTTTCGCGCAAATACCCGCAAGTGCTGACGACCTGCGGCTCATCCATTGGCTCGGAGAAGAAAAAGCCGGTTCCGTATTCCCTGTGAGAAACGCTTTCCAACTCGGTCTTCCATGCCGGATCATAGCGGTAGCCCTTCGGGTCGCGCAAATAGGTATCGATCGCCATACGGTAAGCGTTGGTGACAACGGCGGTGTAATACGCGCTCTTCATGCGTCCTTCAATCTTAAAGGAGATCGCACCGCTCTCCATCAACTCCGGAATATGCTCGATCATACAGAGGTCTTTTGAGGACATGATGAAGGTGCCAAGCTCGTTTTGCTCCACCCCAAGCGGAGTATTCGGTCGTTTTTCCTCAACAAGCTTGTAGTTCCAGCGGCAGGGCTGGGTACAGGTCCCGCGATTGCCGTCCCTGCCCCCCATAGCGTTTGCCAACAGGCATCTTCCGCTATAAGAAATGCACATGGAACCGTGGATAAAGACTTCCAGCTCTACTTTGGGATCCAACTTTGCGCGGATCTCTTTGATCTCGGCAAGCGTCAGTTCCCTTGCCAGCACCAAGCGTTTGACCCCCATTGCCGCATAGGCGTTTGCCGCGGCGGAGGAAACGATAGAAGTTTGCGTGGAAACATGGATCTCCATATCGGGGAGCAATTCACGCACGGTGGCAAGCGTTCCCAGATCGGCAACGATCATAGCGTCAATGTTCGCGCCGGAAAGATCCGAAAGGAATTGACGCAATGCCGGATATTCGTCCTCATGCGGCAGGGTGTTGACCGTCAAATACAGCTTCTTCCCTTTTGCGTGAACATACGCGGCGGCGCGATAGATTTCCTCTACGGTAAAGTTATCTGCCGCCGAGCGCATTCCAAACGCCTTTCCCGCAAGATAGACCGCGTCGGCTCCAAAGCGGATCGCCGCCGTCAGTTTTTCAAAATTGCCGGCTGGCGAAAGCAGTTCAACTTTCATATTACGGCGTTAAGCGGTTGGGCCCGCGGAAGAGGAACTCCGCTTCCTTAATAGAAAGCCCCAGGAAGAGCATGGTCAAACGGTCAATGCCAATACCAAAGCCACCGTGCGGAGGGCACCCATAACGGAAGAATTGTAGATAGAACTCTACATCCTTGCCCAGGCCCTTTTCGTCTGCTTGCGCTTTGAGGACCTCATAGCGGTGCTCGCGAACGGCGCCGGTGGTGATTTCGCAACCGCGCCAAATCAAGTCGTAGCCCATAGGAACGCCGCGCTCGTCGCGCATATGGTAGAACGCGCGCTCCTTGGCGTCATAATCGGTCACAAACAGGAACTCGCTGCCGTATTTCTCCATTGAGAATTGCGCGCAAAGGTGTTCGGCATCGGTCGTCAGGTCGCCCTTGGCGTCATCCGAAACGGTGTAGCCGTAGCGTGCTTCCAACTCGGCATACAGATCGGCAAGTTTGATGCGCGGGAACGGAACAGTGGGAACGATGATTTGTTTGCCAAACAGCTCCTCCACTTCCTTGCCGTAAGCCGCGGCAACTTTGCCAAAGGCATAGGCAAGCAGTTCTTCCTCCATGTGCATGACCTCCTCGGCGGAATGCACATAGCTGAACTCCAAATCAAAACCGGTAAACTCGGTTGCGTGCTTGTTGGTATAGGATTTTTCGGCGCGGAAGACCGGACCGGTTTCAAAAATGCGGTCCATGCCCGAAGCCATAGCCATTTGCTTGTAGAATTGCGGCGATTGTGCCAGATATGCCTTGGTATCAAAGTATTTGACCTCAAACACATCCGATCCGGACTCACTTGCGGCGCCGATGAGTTTGGGCGTGTGGATCTCAATGAATCCGCGCTCGATCAAGAATTCGCGCATAGATGCGGTGAGCAGGGTTTGCAGTTTGAGCATGAGTTGGTTGCGGTCGCGGCGCAAATCGATCCAGCGAAAGTCCATTTTAGAGTCGATCTCAGAGTCATCCTTAATGGGAAGCGCCTCGGCGATCGATTCCACATCAATTTCCTCGGGCAGGATCTCAATGCCGCCCAATTTGACATACTCGTTGGCAACGGCGGTGCCGGTTACGGTAATGACCGAGTGAATGGTCAGAGTATCCACCTTTTCGGCAAGTGCGGGAAACTTTTCTTTTTCCAGCGTGACCTGCATTTTACCGGTGATATCCTTGATGACCAAAAATGCCATGGTGCGCTTGTTGCGCAGATTCTCTACAAATCCGGCAATTTTGACCTGCTCTCCGGCTTTGACATTTGCAATATAGGTTCTTTCCATATTTCGGGTTCCTTTCTTTGACGATCAAATGGGTTGTCCCTGCGCATTAAAGAGCGGCAGTTTTTCCAAATAGACCAAATCTTTTCTCTCTTGTGCGTCACCCTCGGCAAGAATGGTCATTCTGCCGCAAATAATGCCGCCCGCCTCATTGACCAATTGCTCGATGGCGCGGAGCGATTCGCCGGTGGAGATCACATCATCCACGATCAGGATCTTCTTCCCTTTCATAATGGCAGCGTCAGCAGTATCCAAATAGAGGTGTTGTTCCTTTGCCGTTGTAATGGAGCGGACTTTAACGTCCAAAACGCCGGTCATATAAAGCTTGGGAGCTTTGCGCGCCAGGAAATACTTTTGGTTGCCGGCAAGGCGAGCCATTTCATGCACCAGCGGAATACCCTTTGCCTCGGCAGAAATCAAATAGTCATATTCCGGTGCCCGTGCAAGCAACTCTTTTGCGCAAGCGGTTGTCAATTCGGGATCACCGAAAATGACAAATCCTGCAATTTGCAAGTTCTCGTTGAGCGGGCAAATGGGCAGGTCGCGCTCGCAACCCGCAATGTTCATGTGGTAATACTTTTGTTCCATGACGATTCCTCTCTTTTTATAATCAATTCATCAATTTCAAAACTCTGTGCGAATGTGTTCGATCGTTTTGCCGGCAAGCGCTTCCTCGACCAAATCCCAAAACGGCAGGCGGTTTTGCTGCTCCAGAACGCCTTCCATCGTCGGTCTGGTTTTGGGATGCCGCGGGGTAAAGACGGTGCAACAATCCTCGTAGGGCTGAATTGAGGTTTCAAAAGTGCCTATCTTGCGGGCAATTTGAATGATCTCCTCTTTATCCAAGCCGATACAAGGGCGAAAGACCGGCAGTTCGGCAAGCGGATCCACAACACCGATGGCTTGCATGGTCTGCGATGCGACCTGCCCCAGACTTTCTCCGGTGACCAGCCCTCCGCATCCTTCGCTTTGAGCAATGCGATTGGCGATC
>CAMOHW010000043.1 GCA_946615525.1 uncultured Clostridia bacterium
AATTCGACGATTTCCTGCATTTCCTCTTTTTCTTCGTCGGCACCGGCAACATCGCGGAAATAAACTTTATCCTTTTCATTTTGCGTGGCCTGCTTGGTTTTTGCCCTGCCAAACGAATTGAACTTGCTGTTCTTGCCGTTCATAGCGCGGAAAGAGATGAACCAGATGACCACGATGGCAATGATGAGCAGGATCATGGGCAGGTAGGAAAGCCATGCCATGTTATTGGATTGCGGTTGCAGATCCAGCTTTTTAATGCCCTCGTTGGTTTCGGCATTGTAATTTGCGCGCTGATTGCTCAAATCTTCCTCGTGGTTCAAAAGGAGCAAGCTTGCATATTCCTCGCCGAGTTTGACCGAGGTCACATTGGTTTCGCCCTTGAGTTTGACCTTTGCCACATAGCCCGTGGTGAGCGTAAACTCCTCGATTCTTTCATTCTCGATCCATTCCACCACATCGCCGTAGTTTTTTGCCTCTTCTTTTTTGCCGATTTGGAGAAGCGAAACCAGCGCAACTACAATCAAGGCAATGATGATGGCATAAAAAATCAGTTCCCGAACAATATTTCTCTTCATGGAATCCTCCGTTTACTGTTGATAAACCGACGGTTTCAAAACACCCACATAAGGCAGGTTGCGGTATTTTTCGTCATAGTCCAACCCAAACCCGACCACAAACACATCGGGAACAACGCGACCGACAAAATCGGCATTGAAATTGACAACACGGCGCTCGGGTTTATCCAAAAGCGTGCAGCATTTGACGCTGTGGGCGCCGCGGTTGGCAAGCAACTGCGAAAGCTTTTCCAGCGTTCTGCCGCTATCCACAATATCCTCCACAAGAACCACGTCGGCGTCCTTAACGTCGCGCTTGAGATCCAGGTGCACTTGAATGAAGCCGGAGGAATCGGTTCCTCCACCGTAAGAGGAAACTTTCATAAACTCGATGGCGCAAGGGAACCGGAGCCGCTTGAACACCTCAGCTGCAAAGACGAACGAACCTTTGAGAATGCAGACCAAAATCATCGGGCGACCGCTGTCGCCATACTCGGCGGTCAGCTTTGCGGCAAGGTCGTCGCAAATCTTTTTCAGTTCCTCTTCGCTGACCAGAACCCGTTCAATGTCGTTTTCAATATTATACATATTTTTGCCTTTCTATGTTTTCGGGGTTTCGTTTTTGAAACGGTTTATTTCTTTCTGTCGGAAAAACCGACCATAGGCGCCCAAACAATGCCCTCTTTGCCGCAAAGCACCGGCAGGCGGTCGCGCAACTCTTCTGGAACGCCGCATTCGCGCCAAAGGCGCCGCAAACGCTTATGGTGTCCGCCACGCAAAATGGAATCGCCCTCTTTTCGGGTGCGCCAAAAATATTCGGCGCCCAAAGCGGCGGGCAAATCGGGAAATTGCAGTTTCCACGCGGTCATTTCTTTATTTTCGGGCAACGGCTTTGCTTTTTTGCCCTCGCCGACCGTAACCGTCATGCCGCCGGGAAGATGATTTTCGCCTTCAAAAAGCGAAATGTGATAGGCGGGGACCGCTTCGGCTTTTTCTTCAACGATCAAATGATTTTGCCGTTTGAACAGATACAAGCCACCCAAAAGCGGGATCTTGCTCCCGTTGCGCCCCCGTGTCAGCTCCTCGGCGCGTTCCAGCATTGCCGAATCGGCGGTGACACCGTTTTCCGAAAGAAAATGTGTCAAAAGCCGCGTGCGGATCGCCGGATGCAAATTTGCAAGCACCGCGCAAGGCAATTTTTCGCGGAAGGGCGCTTCCCAGATCGCCTGGATCTGACAAGCAAAAAAATCCTCGTCCTGCCGCAAACGCTCGGCAAGCTTTGCCGCTTGCTTTTGCGGATCGGCATACAGTTTTTCAAGCGCGGGAATGACCTGCGCACGGATCAGATTGCGCGCATAGGTGGTGTCGATATTGGTTTCGTCCTCTACAAACGCCAACCCCTCGGCACGGCAACACTTGCGAATTTCTGCCGCGGAAAGTTCCAATAGCGGGCGTGTAACAAAGCCGCAGGCAAACTCACGAACCGGAAGAATGGCGCAAAGTCCCGCCGCACCGGTCCCGCGGGCAATACGGAACAACATGGTTTCCAAAAGATCATCCGCCTGGTGCGCCGTTGCAAGCAACGGAATGTTCCGCTCGCGCATCAGTTGTTCAAAAAAGGCGTAGCGCACTGCGCGCGCCTCCTCCTCAATCCCTCTGCCGTGTTCCTTTGCCAGTGCGGGGACATCGACCGAGAGCACACGGATGGGAAGATCATATTCCTTGGCCAACGCGCGGCAAAAATCCGCGTCGCGATCGGCGTTTTCTCCGCGAATGCCGTGATGAACATGCGCCAAAAGAAGCGGAAATCCGTCCTGCTTGCTTCCCCGGGCAAGCCGGTCCAACAGAAAGCGCGAATCGGCACCGCCGGAAAGCGCCAGCAAAACCGGCGTTCCGGGATCCAGCCCGGCAAGTTCCCAGGGCATTGGAATTGCGTTTTGTCGTTTCATTGGGAAGGTGCGTTATCTTCGATGGTGACAAACTTGGTAAATTGACCGTTCCAGCCCATACGCACCGTGCGGGTTTCGCCGTGACGGTTTTTGGCAACAATAATTTCGGCAATGGACATTTCGTTCATGTTCTTCTCCTCTTTTTTGTAGTATTCGCTACGATAGAGGAAAATAACCGTATCGGCGTCCTGCTCGATCGCACCCGAATCGCGCAGATCCGAAAGTTGCGGGCGGTTATCCGTCCGGGATTCCGGTCCACGGGAAAGTTGCGCGCAACAAATGATGGGCACGCCAAGTTCTTTTGCCATGATTTTAAGAGCGCGGGAAATTGCCGAAACTTCCTGCACGCGGTTTTCGGCGCGCTTGTCGCCCTGCATCAGTCCCAGGTAGTCGATGACGACCAGCCCCAGGTCTTTTTCACGCCGCAGTTTGGCTTTCATAGCCGTCACCGTCATACCCGAAGTGTCGTCGATCAAAATATTGCATTTTGCCAATTCGGAAGCGGCGTAGGCAAGGTGCTCCCAATCTTCGGGCGTCAGTTTGCCGGTGCGGAGCGCATAGTTGTTGACCAGCGCCTCACTGGATACCATACGGCTGACGACCTGCTCCGCCGACATTTCCAGGGAGAAGAAGCAAACCTTTTTGCCGGTTTGTTTTGCCACATTGGAGGCAATGTTAAGCGCAAAAGAAGTTTTACCCATACCGGGACGCGCACCGACCAGGATCAGGTCGGTTTTTCCCATACCGGCAAGCACCTGATCAAGCGCAGAAAATCCGGTTTTGGTTCCTGCAACCGCCTCGGGATTTTCCTGCAGCTGGTGCAAGCTGTCGTAAAAGGTCTGCAAAACATCCTGAATATGGCGGAAGCTTTGCGTATCTCTGCCCTGCGCCACCTGGTAAATCAGATTTTCGGCATGGTCCAAAACCGCCGTGACCGCCTCCTGCTCGGAGTAGGCACTCTCGGAAATCTCATTTGCCGCAACGATCAGTTGCCGCAAAACACTTTTATCCTTGACGATGCGCGCGTAGTCCTTGACATTCAGCGCGTCGGGAACCGCCTCCGAAAGCGTGCGAAGATAATCCTCGCCGCCCGATTTATCATAAACACCGCTGGTGACCAAACGGTCGATCAGCGTGACCACATCGATCTCATGGCTTGCCAAAAACAGTTCGGTCATAGCAAGATAGATCTGCTTATGTTCTTCCAAATAGAAATCGTCCGCTTTGATCGTTACCGCCACCTCATTGAGCGCCGAAGGGTCGATGAGAATGGCACCGAGGAGCGATTGCTCCGCCGGCATGGAAAACGGCAATTTCCGAATCAATTCGTCCTGCATTTGTTTGGGGGAACTCCAAAGGTTGCTTTGGAATCCTCTCTCCTTTCAAAAATCGTTCTGTTGATCAACCCTGGACCGAAACGGTGATCTTTGCGGTGACCTCGGTGTAAAGTTTTGCCTCCGCCTGATAGGTCCCGAAAGATTTGATGGTCTCGGGCAAAGTGATCTTCCGCTTGTCGATGGCAATACCAAAGTCGGCTTCCAGCTGATCGGAAACATCCTTTGCCGTAACCGACCCGTAAAGACGGCCGTCACCGCCCGACGGGGCTTTGATGACTACGGTGATGGTTTTGAGTTTTTCGGCGACCGCCTGTGCTTCTTTCTTTTCGGTGGCTATGCGGTAAAGCCGCGCCTCCTCGCGCACTTTGACATCATTGAGTGCCTGCGCGTCGGCAAGCTTTGCAAGCTTGCGCGGGATCAAAAAGTTCTTTGCGTATCCGTCGGATACATCAATGACAGCGTTCTTTTTCCCCTGCCCTTTTACATCTGCCAGCAAAATGACTTTCATATCTGCCGACCTCCTTATCTTGCGTTATTCTTTATATTCGTGATCCAGATATTCGTCGATGACCTGTTTGAGTTGGATGGAAGCCGCCTCCAGAGTGGTGTTTTTCAGCGTTGCCGCCGCCATATCAAAGTGCCCGCCACCGCCCAAACGCTCGGCAATTTTTTGCACATTGATCTTGCCGCCCGAGCGCGCCGAAATGGTGACCGAGTTGCCGGCATGGAGCAGGGCGAAGGACGCCTCAATGCCCGAAAGGTTCATCAGTTTATCCGCCGCTTTGGCAACGGCGATCTTATCCTCTTCGCTCTTTTCGCGATCCACCGAGAGCCATGTCAGGGCGATCTTATCGCGATAGGTGCGGGTGCGGCTGTCAATATCCACCGCGGTAAAGAGGTTGGAAAGCGACTCGGTAAAGAAGGACTTGATCATAGCGGTATTGGCACCGCGCTCGTAGAGATAGCGGACCGCCGAAAAGGTTTGCATTTCGGCGCCCTGGGTAAAGTTCTTGGTATCCAGCATCAACCCGGCAAGCATGAGCGATGCCTCCTCTTTGAGGACTTCATCGTGGAAGGGGCTAAGCTCCAGCATTTCGCTGACCAGCTCGCTCGCCGCCGCAACGCCGGGACGAATATAGGTCATGAGCGGTTTGAACTCATACATCTGGTCGGGACGGCGATGATGGTCGATGATGACCACATTCTGCACATTCTTGGTCAGCTTGGGTGCCTCGGTGTGCGACATATTGCTGACATCACTGATGACCAGGAGCGTGTTGGAACGCACCGAATCCATTGCCGCCTCGGCTCCGATAAACATGGAACGATACTCCGGCAGGTGCGCCACAACATCATAGCAGTTGCGGAAGTTGACATGGTCACGGTTGACCACAATGCGGATCTTGGAATAGTCGCCGCCCTTGGAGCAAATCGCCAGACGGGCAAGTCCCACGCAGGAACCGATGGAATCGTAATCCGGCGCACTGTGTCCCATAATCAAAACATTTCCGGCATCGCGCATCAGTTTACTCAAGTGCATGGAGTTGACGCGGGAGGTAATGGTAGTGGAGCCAGCCATGTTGTTGACGCGCCCGCCGTAAAGCGTAATGCTTTCGCCGGTGTTGACGGCAACCTGGTCGCCGCCCTTTTGCAGAGCAATATCCAGCGCATCGCTCGCGGCGCGTTCTTTTTCCTCAAAGCTTCCCTTAATGGCACCGACTCCCATGGAAATGGTAACGGGATAACTGTTATCTCCCAATTTGACATTCCGGACGGTTTCCAGAATGTTGAATTTGTTTGCAATACATTCGTCCAAAGCCAAACGATTGAAGACCACAACATATTTTTCGCGCTCGTATTCGCGCAACATTCCGCCAAATCCCTCGGCCCAGGTCTTCAAAATGGTTTCGATCTCGCTCACGGCGGTGCGGTAACTGACGCGCACATACTGGGCAAGTTCCTGCAAACTGTCAATGACCACATAAGCAACAATGGGGTCTTCCTCGTATTTCTTCTTTTGCAGGGCAAGAATCTCGGTAACATCGCGGAAAATGACGAAATAATAGTCGGTCCCGCGCGAACGGAGAATGTAGCAATCCAAACTGTATTTTCTTCCATCGATCTCGGTGATCATGGGTTTGGCATTCTCGATCGGAACACCGTCGCTGTTGACGGTAATATCCTTGACCGGTCCGCCGTTCTGCGCATACGCAATGATGCTGTTGACCGGAACGGTGCAGAAAGAGGAAAGCGGCACGTTGCAAATGGGCGAACGGTATTGCAAGATCTCCTGCAAGGAGCCGCTGACGATTTTGACCGTTCCCTGCGCGCTGACAATGGCATAAGGCAGGTCCACCACATACCGGAACAGGTCGCTGACCTCGGTGGTCATGGACGCCGCCGCAGCGTTTGCCGCACTGACCCTGTGGTAACGCAAAAGATACGCCACCAGCAATCCCCCTGCAGAAAGCAGATAAATGCCAAACAGCACCGCAGCGTAAAAAGGCAACTCGGTGCTTTTGATCAGATTGAATTGATCCAGAATGGTCAGAACGGTCAAAAGGCCGAACAAAACCGTACCGATCAAAACGCCGGCGATCAGTGCCGGACGCAAATCGGTCCGAAACAGATTCTTTTTCATTCCCTGCGAATTTTGCATTTGGGTTTCTCCTTATGCGAAAGTTCAAAATAGTGTTTCCGAGAGGAACAAGTATAATACTACATTATAAGAGTATATCACATCTTGTCCTGTTTGTAAACACTTTTGTCCACCTTTTTCCCAACTTTTAACAGTTTTTTTACAGTCTGCTTCCCCCTTTTTTTAAAAAACGACTAATCCAAAAGAAAAAATATCCATTTTCCTATTTTTTGTGTCGTTTATTTGATTTATAATAAAACAAAAACTTGTTTTTTGGCAGAAAGGGACAAAATATGATTCGATTCGGGACAGGTGGCTGGCGTGCCGTGATTGGCGACGACTTTACAAAAGAGAATATCCAGCGCGTGGCGCAGGGAATTGCCGATTTGATGGCGGAAGAAGGAAAAACCGACAAACCGGTTATGATTGGTTATGACCGTAGGTTTCTCTCCAAGGAATCTGCCGTTTGGGTGGCCGAAGTACTTACGGCAAACGGGGCGAATGTTCTGTTTATGAAGCGCAGTGCTCCAACGCCTTTGGTCATGTTTACCGTAAAAGACGAGCCCCTGCACTACGGCATTGAAATTACCGCGAGCCACAACACCGGTATTTACAACGGGATC
>CAMOHW010000044.1 GCA_946615525.1 uncultured Clostridia bacterium
CGGGAATCCGTATTTTTTCAGGTATGCGCCAATGAAGTAGAGGTAGGCAAGCCAAAGCACGGTTCTTCCATCCTCAACGCCCCAGGGGTCGGCGGCAAACTGAACGGCCGAGAAAATGACGGCAAAGAAAAGCAAACCGGCAAGGTAGGCTTTGCGCGGCAGTTTTTCAATGGCAAGATTGAAGACCGGCGCCAGCAGAAGTACCAAAAGATACGCCGTGAAGAACCAGAAACGGCCGGTCAATGCCGGAAAGAAACTCTTGATAAACACCGGAATACTGAAATTGCTTTCTACAATGGCGGTGATCAAATAGAAGAGGACCGAATAGAAGATGACCATGATCCACAGCCGAATGACCCTGCCCAGGCGGAATTTGCCCGTACAGAAGACATAGCCGGCAATGAGCGCAATGAGGTTGAAACTGCAAAGCAAAAACGCATTTGCCAGAACATACAGGTTGGTAACGCTGAAAACACTGCCACGCAAAGCATGCAGAACGACGATCATAAAGGTGGCTACAAGGCGAAGCAGATCAATACCAATGTTTCGCTCGCCGGAGGTTTTTTCCAGGGTAATACTCTTTTCCATACCATAGTTCCTTTCTGATTTTGAATTTATGAAATTGAATCCGTTGGAAGATCCGAACGGGTATTTCCGACTTGAAAGATCGCAAAGCGATCGTATAGGTTCTTTCGCTCCTTGGCGTCGCGGAGTAGTTTGGAGGGACGGGTGCGTTTTCCGAAAAGAAGCCCGATGCCATAGGCAAACAGTTCCCAAAGGGCAACCACGGGATAGAGAACGGGAACGCGATGCAGGACAGGATACTTTTCCATGACCGTTTTGTGAAACAGTCCGAAAAGATTTTTTTTGCGCGAGTGTTCTTCGCCCGATGGCACGATCATGCCGCCGCTATGCGAGCGACCGCGGTCCTTCATTCCAAAGTTTCCGAGGTTGAAAATATCCTCGATCACACTTTTGCAAATGTCCTGCGGGACCTTTTGGCAAAACGCCGGTTCCGGGCAACCGAGATAGATCGCGCAGGTTTTTGTCATTGCCGCGGCATAGGTCAACAGTCCCACCCGTTCCAAAAGCGGTAACAATTCCTTCTGCCAAAACAGCTGGTCCTTGGTCTTGGCGACAAAACAACCCCAATCCAAAAGGTGCCGCAGTCCCAAGCCCTCATTGACCATGTGATGTTGCATATGCAATAGAAGGATCAACCCGTGTAAAGCCGGGGACGGTGCGCGAAAAGCGGCGTGCAAATAGTCTGAATCCAGCGTTTGTAGAACGGCGTTCTCTTTTTGGGAAGACAGGAAGGAGCGGATCGTTTTCCCGATCTCCCCTTCCGGAATGCCCGGCGGCTCGCGGTGCAGTTCCAGGTGACAAAACGGCTTTTTGAAGACCAGGTGGTGATCATTTTTCTCTTTTTCTTGTTGGTAGCCGGCAGAAACAAGAAGTTGGGAAACTTCTTCCTGTGCCTCGTCCGCCACCAAAAAATCCACATCTCCGAGATCGCGGAGCGCCGGATTGGGATAATAAGCGGCGGAAGCAAGTCCCTTGAGGATCAAATACGGGCGATCCTCCAAAAGCCCGACCAACTCGTTTTGCGCCGTTACAATGTTGCGGTTTCTGCCCATGGTTTTAATGGCGGCGCGGCTCCATTTTTGATACAGCGCCGGAGAAACGCGATCTTTGAACGGCTCGCAAAGAGAAAAGGTCAAATACCCGACTGTCTGGAAAAAGCTCTCTCCGATCAGTTTATCCCATTCGGATTCCGAAAGACTTGTAAGGTCGGGCATCCCGCGCGCAGGATCAACCGCCGTAGCAAGCAAAGAAAGCAACAGAGTTTGTTCTTTGGTCAATCTTGGCGCCTCCTTTCCCAAAAATGTTTCGTTTGGCTTACTGCTTTGCCAATTCCTCGCGGATGTATGCCAAAGTCAGCAGTTTCTCCTTGACTTGCTCAACGGTCAGCAGTTCGGTATTGTTGGAGTTGAACTCGGTCAACGGGTTGCGGTCGCGGTTGCCTTCGCTGTAATATTTGTCGTAGTTCAGCCCGCGCTTGTCGCTGGGAACGCGGTAGAAATTGCCCATATCGATGGCGTGAGCGCACTCCTCGTTGGTCAAAAGGGTTTCATACATCTTTTCGCCGTGACGAATACCGATGACCTTGATGTCCTCTTTCTTTCCGCCAAACAGTTCGCAAACGGCCTCTGCCTGCGTTCCAATGGTGCAGGCGGGCGCTTTTTGCACCAAAATATCACCGCTGGTGCCATGCTCAAAGGCAAACAGAACCAGATCCACCGCCTCGTCCAGCGACATGATGAAGCGCGTCATGGTCGGGTCGGTAATGGTAATGGGGTTGCCGGAGCGGATCTGATCGATCCAGAGCGGGATCACACTGCCGCGGGAACACATAACATTGCCGTAGCGGGTGCAACAGATCTTGGTTTTCTCCGGGCTGACCGTGCGGGATTTGGCAACGATTACCTTTTCCATCATGGCCTTGCTGGTACCCATGGCGTTGACCGGATACGCAGCTTTGTCGGTGGAAAGGCAGATGACCGTCTTTACACCCTCTTCAATGGCGGCAGTCAGCACATTTTCGGTACCAAGCACGTTGGTTTTGACCGCCTCGATTGGGAAAAATTCGCAGGACGGGACCTGTTTGAGCGCGGCGGCGTGGAAGATGTAGTCCACCCCGTGCATGGCGTTTTTAACGCTGGCAAGATCGCGGACGTCGCCGATATAAAACTTGATTTTTTCGGCGACCTCGGGCATTTTTGCCTGGAAGTCATGGCGCATGTCGTCCTGCTTTTTCTCGTCGCGCGAGAAAACGCGGATCTCGCCAATGTCGGTTTTGAGGAACCGGTTGAGCACGGCATTGCCAAAGCTCCCCGTTCCCCCGGTGATCATGAGTGTTTTGCCTGTGAAAAGTGACATGATGGTTCTCCTTTTTTATTTTGACATATAATTTTTTTCAAATATGTGTTGCCATACCGACCGCTGATCTCCTCGTCAACAGTTTGTTGGCTCCATTCTGATTGTTGCAACAGACACTTGGAGTTTTCTTGTGTCGCTTTACAAATTGCGTTTTGTAAGGCAACTACCCGTTGCCAAACTTGAAAAATTGGTTTGTTTCCGACATATGGGCAAAGCACCCTGGTCAATTCTTTCTTTTTTAGATGCAAAATGCGTATTGCCAACTCCGCATCTAAATAAGGGCGATTTAATGCTCCTGTTTCATCAATCAAACAACTTTCACCATGGGTCCCGGTAAATGTCAACATTTTTTCAGAATTGAAACTACTCATTTCATCATTGTCAAAAGCCTTTACCGAAATCAAATTGCCTTGCGCATCCAAAATCCCATGGAAGTTATAAATGGAATGGTCGCGGATGCCCGCCAGATAATCCAGGACGTTCAAGTTGATTAGCGCATGCTGAAATTCCGGCGTACTCCGTTCAGTGCGTTCCTGCACCGAAAGATCTAAAATATTAATTCCCCCTGCATTTTCCATTAAAGTGCCAAACAAACATGTTTTTCCGTCAATTTCCAAAAGGCAATATTGGAAAGGGGCTATCAAATAATCAACTCCGAAAAAAGTTGCCAACGATTGATAAGCCAGTTCTCTTGCCTCGTAGGCGTTTTGAAACTTTCTACTAAAAATCCCAAAATCATTATAGTAATAGGCATTTGTTTTGCAAAGTGCGAAACGAGCAAAATGTTTCAATCGAACAGCAAAAGCCGAATCCTCTCCAGAATCCAGTCCAATCACATTCAGATCAATTGCATCCAATCTGCCACCCGGATAAAAATCAATACAGGAATAGGAATCCAATAATTTTGAGAATTTTTTGAAATTTTGCATGTCCTGTAAACTTTTGACAACACGCAATCGGTCAATTTGGGCGAACTCAGGACTTGGCGTTGCAAAATTATAATAAAATTCAATAAATTTCGCCACATATTGCCGCAATTTCATATGACGTTCACATTCTCGAAAATAAAATATTGCTCCGTTCTGCTCAATTTTAATAACTACAGTTGAAGATAGCAAAAAGGAAATTTCCTCACGAGAAGCCGAAATGGTCTTCTTTTTTCGAAATTGCGTTGGATAAAGCGGTTTGGGACGATTGTTCAAAAAAATAACTTTTCGCAATCTCCAAAGCCCTCTTTTGACTTTTTCAAAAATACTTTTTAAAACTTTTTTCATATTTGCAATCAAACGGATGCATTTTTATTTTTTCTCCAAAAAATTCAACGCGGTATTTCCCCAATATTTGGTGTTCCAAAAAATGTTTTCGTTCTGCCGGAGTTCAAATGAAAATCCACGAAAGACAACATCAAACTCCATGCTTGCTTTTGAAATATCGTTCATTTGAAACAGCACAAATGTAACGGTATATCGATCCGGTCTAAAACAGGAAAGATCCATGCTGAACGGAATCGTATAATCTTCATTTGCTGTTGCTTGTTTCAAAAGCGGAATGAAAGCAGAGGAAATTGCCTGCCCTTCTCTGTTTTTTAGCTCTGCGCGTAACGAAATGTTTTCACAATCCAGAAAGCAGTGTGCTTTCAATTGGAATTCGATTTTTTCATCCGGATAAAAAACATATTCCGAGCGATTCAGCAGATCAAATCCCATCAATTTAATCATAAAATTATCGCCAATGTAAATCGGTCTTCGCTCATTCTCATAAGAAATATGCATTTCCTGCTGATTTTTTTCAACATCCAAATAAATCCCAATCGCTTCTTCCACGCCGCCATTATAAATGATTTTCCCATGATTCATTACAATGCAGCGATCACAAAGCTGACGAATGGTATTCATGTTGTGTGAAACGTAGAGAATGGTCCTGCCCTCATCTTTCGAGACTTGGCTCATCTTCTCCAAACATTTCTTTTGGAATGCCATATCACCAACGGCAAGTACTTCATCCATAATTAGAATTTCCGAGTCCAGGTGGGAGGCAACAGCAAATGCCAGTTTGACATACATACCCGAAGAATAACGCTTGACCGGTGTGTCAATGAACTGTGCGCATTCCGAAAACTCGATAATCTTGTCGATTTTCCCATCGATTTCTGCTTTGGTCATGCCCAAAATGGCGCCGTTGAGATAGATGTTTTCCCGACCGGTCAGCTCACCATTAAAGCCGGTTCCAACTTCCAGCATACTGGAAATGCGGCCGTCTAATTTAATTTCTCCCTCGGTGGGTCCAGTAACACGGGAAAGCAGTTTGAGCAGCGTGGACTTTCCGGCGCCGTTATGCCCGATGATGCCGATGCGCTCGCCCTTATAAACCGTCAGGTCAATGCCATCCAACGCCATAAAGGTTTCATTTTTACCATAGGTTTTAGACCCCACTTTGGAATTGGGATCTTCTTTATGTCTGATACGCGCCCACCAACTTTGCAGGTCGCCGGCAAGCGTTCCGCCGCCGATGACACCAAGACGATAACGTTTTTTCAGCCCTGTAATTTGGATCGCAATATCTTTTTCTTCCATTTTTGCCATTGATGTATTCCTCTCTTAGACGGTGTCCATAAAGTTCTTTTCAATCTTGTTGAAAATCAAAATGCCAAAAATCAGGACGACAAACGTTGTCACCCAACTGATGCCCCAGAACAGCCACGGGGTAGATCCGGCACCCAGCCAACCATATTTGAACAGTTCTACGATTGAGGAAACCGGATTGAGCATCATTGCAACATACAACTTAGAAACAACGCCGTCAACAATGAGTTCGTTGGAAGTATAAACGATCGGCGTAATATACATCCAGAGTTGAACACCGAAGCCAACCAGCACTTGCAGGTCGCGGTATTTTGTGGTCAGCGAGGAAATGATGATACCGAAGCCCAGGCCGAGAAGCGCCAACTGAATGACCAAGATCGGCGTGAGCGCCGCCACCCAAGTGACACGAAAATGCTCGTCGGGAAGGAAGAAGAAAACCAGTGCCGTGCCACCAAAAATGGCGAACTGGATCAAAAAATTGAAAATTTGCGTAATAGATGTTGCGATCGGCGTCGTCAGACGCGGAAAATAAACCTTTCCAAATACGCCCGCATTGGAAACAAACGTATTAGATGTTGCTGTCAACGCTCCGGAGAACAATCCCCACGTAATAGAGCCCGCCAAATAGAACAAAAACTGCGGGACGCCATCGGTAGAAAGCCCGGCGATCTGCCCGAAAACCAACGTATGAATGACCGATGCCATGAGTGGCTGGATAATAAACCAGAGCGGTCCTAAAATCGTTTGCTTATAACGCGTTTTGAAATCTCTGGCAACGAAGAGCCAGATCAAATCCCGGTATTTAAAGGTTTCCTTCAAATTCAAATCCAGTAATTTCTTTTTCGGTTTGATAACTGCTGTCCATTTCTTTTCCATGTTTTCTCTCCGCAAAAATTATTTTCGGTCACCATAAACCGTTTTTGTAAAATTTCCAATTGTTTCGCCCTCATACTTTTGGCTCACATATTGAAACACCTTTTGAATGTCCGTATAGAGATTCTCTATTTGTTCCCGGTGAGGAAAGCGAGGATTACATCCCGGAGCAAGCTCCGAAGAATGAATCATAAACATCAAATATTTCGCGTTCGACCGGCTGACATAATCAGCGATCCAGAGCATATCGTCCAAATTTTGCCCGTTCGGCCGCATCCATAAGTTTCCGTTCCCTTTGATCGCGCGGTATAAATTGCCGGCAATGCTACGAAGACGAAAACGAATCGGCTTCGAATATCTATGATCCTTGACAATGGTCATGGGCAATTCCAACAACTTCGTATTTCGAATGCGATACGGTTTTCGGCGGGCATTGGTATAATCACTCCCTCCACTTCCCGGAGAAAATCCGAAAGCATTCGTCCAATCAACACCGGGCGTGACCGAACAGTCAGAAAGATAGCCGTATTGATCCAGCAATTTGAAATAA
>CAMOHW010000045.1 GCA_946615525.1 uncultured Clostridia bacterium
ACCAACGACACGGGGATTTTCAGTCCCCTGCTCTACCAACTGAGCTACAGAGGCATACAGCAAGGGCTGTATTTTTTCAAAATGGCGATCCGGATGGGGGTCGAACCCACGACCTCTAGCGTGACAGGCTAGCGCTCTAACCAACTGAGCTACCGGACCGTTCGGGGGACTGCTCGGTCTTGCTCCTTCGTTCCCCCATCGTTTGCTGGTGGGAACAACAGGGCTCGAACCTATGACCCTCTGCTTGTAAGGCAGATGCTCTCCCAACTGAGCTATGCTCCCGATTTTTCGAACGCTTGACTATTATAGCATAATCGAAAACATTTGTCAACAGATTTTTCAAAACTTTTTTTCAAGTTTTTTCTCGGCTCAAGCGGCTTTCCCATTATAACACACCCAAAATGGTTTGTCAAGCCCCTTTTTGCGGATTTTTGAGGGCTTTTTCAAACATAAAACCGATTGCAAAAAGTTGTCGGCAGTCCTTCTTTATAAAGGTGGGAGTCGTTTGAAAATTGCATAACGGCAGGGACAATGGGATCATTGTCCTTATGCGGCTCACCAAAATTGATGGCGGTCATTGCCGAATGCGAAATATCAAAATGCGTGGTAAAGATGGGGAAAGGCATATCCAAAATGCAGGAAAGAAAGGTTTTTCCGGTTCCGCCGTGTGCAAACAGGGCAACGCGGTCGCTATTGGGGCGAATTTGCTGGTAGGTGTGCGTTTTGCGGTCGTGCCGATAGCCGAGCGATTCCAAAAAGGCGTCCGCGGCGTCGGCAATGCGGCGGTAACCTGCCTCAAAGCGCGCCATTTCGGGGTGGCGATACCATTCATCGCCCAAAGAGCGCACCTCTTTGGTGTTCATAAAGCGGGCAAATTCGCGGTCGTCAAAGCACCATTCTTCCGGTTCGCCCTTTTCGTTCCGAACGGTCAATTCCTGCCAGGCATAGTCCTCGTTTGCCCAGTCCAAAATCTCAATGGGCAGTTTCAGCATTTCGGCGGCGGGCTTTGCGGTCTGGATCGCGCGCTCGGAGGAAGATGCAAAAATGCGGTTCAGCCCGTGCAGGGCAAAGCGTCTTCCAAGCGCCTCTGCCTGCCGTGCGCCCAGAGGAGTCAAGCCATTGGGGTTATAGATGGGGTCCCCGTGTCGGATGTAATAAAGAATCATTTTTCTCACCTGCTTTCGGATAAGTTCTATTTACCATTATAGTTTTTTTTAGCGAAAAGTCAAGGGGCAAAATGCCGCCCCGATTTTGCTATCTTGACAAATCCTCTGTTTTCCTGTATAATAATAAAAGATTTTGTCAAAAAAGGCGGGGAGGGCAAGCGATTGAACAACAAGAAAAACGCGCCCATCCTCTCGCCCGAAGCGGTTGCCGCGCTTTTAGAGTGGTATGACACCAACGCGCGCGACCTTCCCTGGCGCCGCACGACCGATCCTTACCGCATCTGGATCTCGGAGATCATGCTCCAACAAACGCGGGTCGAGGCGGTAAAACCCTACTACAAACGCTTTCTGGACGCCTTTCCTACGGTGGGGGACCTTGCCGCCGCGCCCGAGGAAAAGCTCTTAAAACTTTGGGAGGGACTTGGCTATTACAGCCGCGCGCGCAATCTGCAAAAAGCGGCGCGCGTCCTTGTAAACGAATACAACGGTCAAATGCCTGCCGACGAGCGCCAACTGCAAAAACTGCCGGGCATTGGCGACTATACCGCCGGTGCCATTGCCTCTATTGCCTTTGGGCTTCGCGCCCCCGCCGTAGATGGAAATGTTCTACGCGTTCTTTCGCGCGTGAGCGGCTCATACGCTGATATAGCCCTGTCCGAAACCAAAGCCGACTTTCGCGGCTCTCTCCGCAAGGTCATTCCGGAGCGCTCCGGCGCGTTTGCTCAATCCCTGATCGAACTGGGCGCCTGCGTTTGCGTGCCCAACGGCGAGGCAAAATGCACACTTTGCCCGCTTGCCCCCTGGTGCGTAGCCAAACGAGACGGCAAGATAGAAGAACTTCCGGTCAAATCGGCAAAAAAACCGCGCCGTATTGAAGAAAAAACGGTTCTGCTCATCCGTGACGGCGACCGTACCGCGCTCCATAAACGCCCCGAGAAAGGGTTGCTGGCAGGGCTTTACGAATATCCGAATCTGCCGGGGCATCTTTCGCCCGAGGAACTGCCCGAAAAAATTCGCTCCATGGGCTTTGAACCCTTGCAACTGACCAGATTGGAAGATTCCAAACACCTGTTTACGCATATCGAATGGCGCATGATCGCCTATGCGGTCAAAATTGCGCCCGAGTTTGACGGCTACCATCCCGAGTCCGGCTTTCTTTTGGTGCGGGATGATGATTTTCGCAAAAGCTACGCCGTTCCATCGGCATTTTCGGAATATACAAAATACTGGAAAAAAGGAAACGAGAAATGAAACATATTTTTGTCATCAACCCGGCGGCGGGGAAAGAAAACGCATTTGATAAACTTTGCGCCCGTTTGGCAGATGGAGAGTTTGCTCCGGAATACGAAGTCTATCGCACCCAGTGCCCCGGGGACGCGACCTCTTACATCCGCGCACTCTGCACAGAACACCCGGAGGAGGAGTTCCGTTTTTACGCCTGCGGCGGTGACGGAACGCTGAACGAGGTCGTCAGCGGGGCGGTTGGATTTTCCAATGCCTCGGTGGGGTGCTATCCCTGCGGATCTGGCAACGATTTTGTCAAATATTACGGCGGGGCCGGGCGCTGTTTGGATCTTGCCGCGCAGGCAAACGCAACCGAGGAGAAGATTGACGTCATTCAAATCGGTGACCGTTATGCCATCAATGCCGTGCATTTCGGTTTTGACTCCTGTGTTGCCCAAACTATGGAAAAGGTGCGCCGCAAAAAGATCATTGGCGGCAACAACGCTTACCGCACCGGCGTGCTTGTGGGATTGCTCAAAGGCATGAAAAACAAATGCCGTGTCACGGTGGACGGGGAACTTTTGAACCCCGAGGGCACCATTCTGCTTTGCACCATTGCAAACGGACAGTATGTGGGCGGCTCTTACCGTTGCGCGCCGCGCTCGCTGGATAACGACGGGCTTTTGGAGGTCTGCCTCATTCGCCCCGTTTCGCGCATCAAGTTCATTTCGCTGGTCAAGTATTACACCGAGGGGACCCACCTGGATAACCCCAAGTTTGAACAGGTGATGGTTTACCGCCGCGGCAAAGAGATCGAGGTTGAAGCACCGGACGGATTTGCCTACTCGCTGGATGGGGAACTGGTCTATCGCAACAAGTTCCAGGTTCGTGTTCTGCCGGGCGCGCTCCGCTTTGCAGTTCCGCCCAAGAGCGAAGATTGAATATGAAAAAACGCCCCCGGACTTTTGAAAAAGTCCGGGGGTTTTGTATTTGTCGGATCGATTATTTTTGAACATTCTCCCAATCAAACTGCGTCAAATGTCCGGCTTCGGTCAATCCTTCAAAATCGCGTTGCCGCAACACCTCATAAACCGCAACGGCTACCGAATTGGAAAGATTGAGCGAGCGCAACCCTTCGCGCATGGGCAGGCGCACGCAACGGTCGGGATTGGTGTAAAGAAAGTCCTCGGGCAGTCCTTTTGTTTCCTTCCCAAAGAACAGGTACACATTTTTCGGGTATTGCACCTCGGTATATTTGCGCGGTGCCTTGGTGGAAAAACAGTAAAAATCGGCGTCCGGATGCTTGGCAAAAAAGTCGTCCAATCCGTCGTAGTAGGTAATGTCCAGGTAGTGCCAATAGTCCAGCCCCGCGCGTTTGAGTTTGCGGTCGTCAATCTCAAATCCCAGGGGGCGTATCAGATGTAAGGCGGCTCCGGTCGCGGCGCAGGTGCGCGCAATGTTGCCGGTGTTTTGGGGGATTTCCGGTTCGTGTAGAACAATGTTGATGTTTGCCATGGTTTTTCCAATCTCTTTTCTGTTTCTTGCCTCTCATCATAGCACAAAAGTGTTCTTTTTGCAAGATTTTTTCGCAAATGTAAAATAATTTACAAAATATTCCACAATTCCGCGCAAAAAGATGGTATAATAACTCTTAATATCAGTACTATTGCCCTGTTTTATCCCACACGAAAGGATTTTTTGAAATGTCCCTTTTTACCAAAATTTTCGGAACTTACAGCCAGCGGCAACTCAAAAAGATCAAACCCATTGCCGACCGCATTGACGCGCTTGCCGACCATTACCGCGGACTTTCCAACGCCGAATTGCAGGCGGTCACGCCGGCGCTCAAAGAACGGCTTGCCGCCGGAGAAACGCTGGATGATATTCTGCCCGACGCTTTTGCCGCCATTCGCGAGGCGGCGGATCGCGTTTTGGGCAAACGCCCCTTCCGCGTTCAAGTTCTTGGCGGCATCGTCCTGCACCAGGGGCGCATTGCCGAAATGAAGACCGGTGAAGGCAAAACGCTGGTGGCAACCCTGCCGGCTTATTTAAACGCGCTAACCGGTAACGGCGTTCATATCGTCACGGTCAACGATTATCTTGCCCGTGTCGGCGCCGAGGAGATGGGTAGAGTTTACGAATTCATGGGCCTTACCACCGGGCTTGTGCTGCAAGGACAAACCAACGAGGATAAACACGCGGCATACGCGGCAGACATTACCTACGGAACCAACAATGAGTTTGGGTTTGACTATCTGCGTGACAACATGGTGCCCTACCAAAGCGATATGGTCCAGCGCGGCCATGTCTTTGCCATTGTGGACGAGGTGGACTCCATCCTGATTGACGAAGCCCGTACCCCGCTCATTATTTCCGGTCACGGCGACCAGGTATCCGATCTTTACGCGCAGGCGGATCGGCTTGTGCGCAGTATGAAGAAAAAGGTCATCAAAGAGGTGGACGCCAAAGAGGATCAGGATGATGTGGATGCCGACTACATTGTGGATGAAAAGGCAAACAATGCCATTCTGACTCCCCGCGGCGCAAAGAAAGCCGAGGAGTTCTTTGGCCTGGAAAACTTTACCGACCTGGAAAATATCGAGTATGCCCACCATGTCAATCAGGCAATCCGCGCGCATGGTTGTATGCACCGTGACGTGGACTATGTGGTCAACGAAAACGGCGTTATGATCGTGGATACCTTTACCGGTCGTTTGATGCCGGGCAGACGGTATTCGGACGGATTGCACCAGGCGATCGAGGCAAAAGAAGGCGTAGAGGTTCAAAAAGAAAACAAAACGCTGGCAACCATCACCTTCCAGAACTATTTCCGTATGTATCGCAAGCTCTCCGGTATGACCGGAACGGCTTTGACAGAGGAGGACGAGTTCCGAGAGATCTACTCGCTGGATGTGGTGGAGATCCCCACCAATATGCCCATGATCCGTACCGACCACAATGATGTGGTCTATCAAACCGTCAACGCCAAGTATAACGCGGTGGTCGATCAGGTACGCGAATGCCATCAGAAAGGTCAGCCGGTCCTGGTGGGCACCGTTTCCATTGACAAATCAGAGGAACTTTCCCGCCGCCTGAAAAATGCGGGCATTCCTCATACCGTCCTGAACGCAAAGTTCCATGCAAAGGAAGCCGAGATTGTTGCCCAGGCGGGCAAATTCGGTGCCGTTACCATTTCCACCAACATGGCGGGGCGCGGAACCGATATTCTGCTGGGCGGCAACCCGGAGTTTATGGCAAAAGCCGATATGCGCTCCAAGGGGATTCCGGAGGAATACATTGCCCGTTGCACCGGTATGACCGAAACCGATGATGAAGAACTGATCGCCGCGCGCGCCAAGTTCCGCGAGTTGTTGGAAAAATATCGCGCCCAGATCGCACCAGAGGCCGAAAAAGTTAAAGCCGCGGGCGGACTTTTCATCATTGGCACCGAGCGGCATGAGAGCCGCCGGATTGACAACCAGTTGCGCGGTCGTTCGGGACGCCAGGGTGACCCCGGTGAATCCCGCTTCTATCTTTCCATGCAGGATGATCTGATGCGCTTGTTCGGCGCCGAACGCATTATGGGGCTTGTCAGCGCACTGCATATGCCGGAGGATCAGCCAATCAACTCCAAATTGCTTACGGGTGCCATCGCCCGCGCGCAAAAGAACCTGGAAGCAACCAACTTCCGCCGCCGGAAGTATGTTTTGGAATATGATGATGTGATGAACCGTCAAAGAGCCATTATTTACGGCCAGCGGCAGGATGTGCTGAACGGAAAAGACGTTTCCGAGACCATTCAAAAAATGCTGGAGTCCACCGTTTCGGCAACCGTTGAGGAATATCTGCACGGTGACCGCCACGAATGGGATTGGAACGGTTTGCGCGCTCATTTCAACGGAACGCTGACCTCGGATGAGGACTTCCGTTATTCCGAAGAAGAATTGCGCCATATTTCGGCAGAAGATATTTCCGATCAACTCTGTGACCGCGTATTGGAGCGCTACCATGAAAAAGAAACTCTGTTCGGTGCCGACATCTTCCGCGAGGTGGAGCGTTCGGTGCTGTTGCGGAGCGTGGATTCCGCATGGATGGAACATATCGACGAGATGGAGGATTTGAAGAGCAGTGTCAGCTTGCAGGGATACGCCCAGCGCGACCCGATCAACGAATACCGTATTCAGGGCGCCGCACTGTTTGACACCATGATCGATACCATTCGCCAAAACACCCTGCGCACCATCCTGTCGGTGGTTCCGCGCGAGGAGCCGATCCGCCGCACGCAAATTGCAAAACCGCTCCATGCCGGTTTTGAAGGCGCACAAAACACGCAAAAGAAGGTGCGCGTTGTCAACAAACCGGCAACCAGAACGCAAACGGTTGGAAGAAACGATCCCTGTCCCTGCGGCTCCGGGAAAAAATACAAGAACTGTTGTATGAGAAAGGATCAGTCGGGCAACTGACCCGGCAATACGATATGGGTTTC